>JAYEFW010000447.1:0-6616 GCA_034658795.1 Thermodesulfobacteriota bacterium | reverse complement strand
TTTTTGGGGGGATAAAATTAGAGAATTTTTTATACATATTATCCAGAGATTATTTGACATTTAATTATTTTTGTCTTAAAAAATTTGTTTCGTTAAAAAACTCGATAAAATCGACGAAGCCGTCAATGTTTGAGGCGTAGATCATCGAAGTAATTACTACAGTAAAAAAGATGCAGGAATACTCTGACCGCGTGCGTCGTCTTGATAAGACAATTGCGTTTGTTCCAACCATGGGATATCTCCATGAAGGACATCTTTCTCTTATAAGAAAAGGTCGAGAGATCGGAGATAGCCTTGTAGTGAGTATTTTTGTAAACCCGGTTCAATTTGCTCCTGGAGAAGATTTTGAGAATTATCCCAGAGATCTTCAAAGAGATCTTGATTTTGCCCGAAAAAATGGTGCGGATGTAGTGTTTACTCCAGATGATAAGGAATTATATTCAAATGATTATCAGACATATGTAAATCTTGAAGAACTTCCAAATCATCTTTGCGGCATTTCAAGGCCAATATTTTTTTCAGGAGTCGCAACTGTTGTAACGAAATTATTTAATATTGTTAAACCTCATTTTGCCATTTTCGGCCAGAAAGATTATCAGCAGCTAGTTATAATCCGGCAGATGGTTTGTGATCTGAATTTCGATATTGAAATAATTGGAGCTGAAACGCTCAGGGAGCATGACGGTCTTGCCATGAGTTCAAGAAACGTTTATCTGACTTCCGGGCAGAGAAATTCAGCACTATGCCTTTACAAATCGCTGCAAAAGGCTCAAGCTCTTCTAAGTAGCGGTATAAATGATTCGGAAAAAATTATTGATTCAGCTTCGGAAATAATAAAGTCCGGGACAAATACCGAAATTGACTATATTGCTATATGCGACCCCAAAACACTTATTGATATTAAAAAAATAGACAGGCAGGCTTTAATGGCTCTTGCCGTCAAAGTAGGAAAAACGCGTCTTATAGACAACACTATTCTTAACCCATCTTAACCCATAGAAAAAATTAGCAGTATATTACTGCTGATGCGAATATTTTCAGCTTTAAAAAGGAGACATTTATGAGCAAAGAACAATTCTTTTTTACTTCAGAATCTGTTACTGAAGGGCATCCTGACAAGGTTGCCGACCGCATATCGGATTCCATTCTTGATGCCATTATTGAGAAAGATAAAAATTGCAGGGTTGCATGTGAAACTCTTGTAACAACAGGTCTGGCATTTATCGCAGGTGAAATTACAACTGAATGTTATGTTGATATACCTCAGATTGTTCGGGAAACAATTCGTGATATAGGATACCATTCTTCCAAGATGGGATTTGACTGGCAAACATGCTCGGTAATTACCAGCATAGACCATCAATCGCCCGATATCGCTCAGGGTGTAAATATAGGTGAGGGCTTGTTCAAGGACCAGGGCGCAGGAGATCAAGGGCTTATGTTTGGGTTTGCAACCGATGAAACTCCTGAATTAATGCCGATGTCCATAATATATGCTCATAAGCTATGCCGTCGTTTATCAAAGCTTAGAAAGAACGGTTCTCTTGATTTTCTCAGGCCTGACGGAAAATCCCAGGTTACAATCGAATATGAAAATGGTTCGCCAAAACGGGTTGATGCCGTAGTGATAGCCGCACAGCACAAACCAGACATAGAATATGAAGAACTGAGAGAAGCCATCATAGAAGAAGTAATAAAAAAGGTTATACCCAAAGAAATGAGAGATGGGGATACCAATTATTTTATAAATGCTACAGGCAAGTTTGTAGTTGGCGGTCCCATGGGAGACTGTGGTCTTACGGGCAGAAAAATCATTGTTGATACTTATGGCGGTCAGGGCAGCCATGGCGGCGGATGCTTTTCAGGAAAGGATCCTTCCAAGGTTGATCGCAGCGCATCTTACATGGGCAGGCATATTGCAAAAAATGTTGTTGCAGCCGGTCTATCAAAAAAATGTGAGGTGCAGATAGCATATGCCATAGGAGTGGCGGAGCCGGTTTCTGTTATGGTAGATCTTATGGGCACGGGAGTTGCACCCAAATCCAGAGTTAAAGAAATAATTAAAGAGGTTTTTGATTTAAGGCCTGCAGCAATAATTGAATATCTTGATCTTTTGCGGCCGATTTATAAGAATACCTCGGCATATGGCCACTTCGGCCGGACTGAGCCGGAATTTACCTGGGAAAAAACAAACATGAAAGATATTATTAGAGAAAAAGCAGGGCTATAAAGGAGATAATAAGATATAATGAATTATGATATTAAGGATATTAAGCTTGCAAAGCAAGGCGCTCTTCGAATTGAATGGGCTAACCAGAGCATGTCTGTTCTGAACCGCATAAAGGAAAGGTTTACAAAGGAAAAACCATTAAAAGGCTTAACTCTTGCAGCCTGTCTTCATGTAACAACTGAAACAGCATCTCTTATGAAAACTTTAAAAGCAGGGGGCGCCAGTGTTTTTCTTTGCGCTTCAAACCCTCTAAGCACACAGGATGATGTAGCGGCATCTCTTGTAAAGAATGACAAAATTTCTGTTTTCGCCATCAAGGGTGAGGATAATAAGACATATTACAGTCACATTAATTCAGTACTTGATGCCGGACCCCAGTACACAATGGATGATGGCGCCGACCTTGTTTCTACTATTCACTCAGAAAGGTCTGAGATTTTGGACAAGGTGAAGGGGGGCACCGAGGAAACCACAACCGGAATTATTCGGCTTAAAAGCATGGCTGCGGACGGAGTCCTGAAATATCCTATTATTGCAGTGAACGATGCAAAAACAAAGCATTTTTTTGATAATCGTTATGGCACAGGCCAGAGTACCCTGGATGGAATCATACGCGCAACAAACCGCCTGATTGCCGGTACGAATTTCGTTATTTGTGGCTATGGATGGTGTGGAAAAGGCCTTGCGATGCGGGCAAAAGGAATGGGCGCAAATGTTATTATAACCGAAGTTGATCCCACTGCCGCTCTTGAAGCAGTAATGGATGGTTTTAGCGTGATGCCGATCAGTAATGCAGCAAGGATCGGCGATATTTTCTGTACTGTTACCGGCAATATAAATGTTATAAGAAAAAGCCACTTTAACATTATGAAAAACGGCGCTATTATAGCAAATTCCGGACATTTTAATGTTGAGCTTGATCTCGAAGGATTAAAGAGCATTACAAAGTCTTTAAGAACAATAAGGCCTTTTGTGGATGAACATACTCTTGAAAATGGCAGAATAGTAAATGTTCTTGGCGAGGGCAGACTTATAAATCTTGCTGCTGCCGAAGGGCATCCCTCAAGTGTTATGGATATGAGCTTTGCCAACCAGGCATTAAGTATAGAATACATGGTAAAAAGTAAAAAACCTTTTGAAAAAGATGTCTATCCGGTACCTGAAAAAATAGATATGGAAATTGCAAGAGAAAAACTGGGGGCAATGGGAATTGCTATAGATAGTCTGACTGCTGAACAGAAAAGATACCTGGCATCATGGACAATGGGAACTTAAAAAAACGCTTAATTTAATAGTAAGGTGGTGCCCATGCTTAAAGTAAAAGATATCATGACAGAAGATCTGATCACTGTTTTGCCTGATGCGGAAATCGCTCAAGCCACAAAGCTCATTTTGAAAAAAGGTATCAATGGCGTCCCTGTGGTGGATGAAATGGGAAGTCTGGTGGGGATCCTTTGCCAGAGTGACCTGATCGCGCAGCAAAAAAAGCTTCCCGTCCCCTCCTTTTTTACTATTCTTGATGGGTTTGTTCCGTTAATTTCTATAAAGCAGCTTGAAAGAGAGGCTCAGAAGATAGCGGCTACGACCGTTGCCCATGCCATGACTCCAAATCCTGTTACCGTTCGGCCCGAGACAAGTGTTGAAGATGTGGCCGCCTTGATGGTGGGTAAGAATTTCCATACCCTTCCTGTGGTGGATGAAGGGAAGCTGGTAGGGATTGTGGGAAAGAAGGATGTGCTAAAAACGCTTATGCCCTGAGCGCTGAACTTATTACAATTAATATATTATGGGAGAAACAACATGATACATCAAAGTGTGATTACTGATTTTTGTCAGAAGCAATACATGCCTGAAATCGATCCATCGGCCTGTATTCACCCTGTTGCGACAGTTATCGGACGTGTTTCGGTAGGCAAGCGGGTTATGGTTTCGCCCTTTGCATCGGTGCGGGGCGATGAGGGACAGCCGATTTTTGTCGGAGAGGAAGCGAACGTGCAGGAAGGGGTGATCATCCATGCACTTGAAACAGAGCACAATGGCCATCCGATTGAAAAAAACCAGGTTGAAGTTGAGGGAAAAAAGTTCGCGGTTTACATAGGCAAAAGAGTCTCTCTGGCTCATCAGGTTCAGATTCACGGCCCTGCATGTGTTGGGGATGATACGTTTGTCGGCATGAAAACGCTCGTCTTTAAAGGGAAGATAGGAAAAAACTGTGTGATCGAACCCGGATGCATTATCATGGGGGTCAGTGTCGCAGATGGGCACTATGTTCCGGCAGGAACCGTGCTGAAGGACCAGGATGCCGCTGACAACCTCCCTGTGGTTACCGATGACTATCCCCTCAAGGATCTGAACAAGGGTGTCGTGCATGTCAATACCAGCCTTGCGGACGGATATAACAAGATTAATTTGCCACAGATGATCGCACCCTGAAAGGCGGGGTGGGACCTTGAACTTGAACAAAATTGAGCATTTTTCAAAGGTCTCAGGGTCCATCCTTATTGATTTTTTGGTACGCCCGGCTGGATTTGAACCAGCGGCTTCCAGCTCCGGAGGCTGGCGCTCTATCCCCTGAGCTACGGGCGCACAAATTCCCAACTAAATAATATATTTACGTTTATAAGTCAAGAATGTTGATAATTGCGTAGCAATTTAGCCTTTTGAAAAAGAGTCCGACAGGATAACAGGGTAGTTACGAGTTATGAAAAATTTAGATATAGATGCTCTTGATAAGATAGCCGGCAGAAGGCTCGAAAAAAATGATGTTTTTTCATTTCAATGCCACCCGGGACTTTCTTGTTTTAATAAATGCTGCCGGAATCTCAACCTTTTTTTATATCCATATGATGTCATAAGACTAAAGAATAGACTTGGGATCACTTCGGATAAGTTTATTGACAAACATGCAGATATCATTATGCGTGATTCCAGTTTTTTTCCTGAAGTACTGCTTCGCATGTCACAGAATGAAGAAAGGACATGCCCTTTTTTAAGCGAATCAGGCTGCCTGGTTTATCCTGACCGTCCTGATGCCTGCCGTACGTTTCCTATAGAACAGGGCGTTATTTATGACGCTAAGACAAAAAAAACAAATCTGATTCATTTTTTCAGACCTCCTGACTTTTGTCTTGGGCAGTATGAAAGCGAACAGTGGACCACAGAATCATGGGCAAAGGACCAGGATGCAATAATATATAACAAAATGACTGTCAAATGGTCTGAGTTAAAAAGTTTGTTTCAGGCTGATCCATGGGGCAGGGAAGGCTCAACCGGCTCAAAAGGGAAAATGGCTTTTATGGCTACATATAACATAGACCTTTTCCGCGATTTTTTGTTTAACAGCAGCTTCTTGAAAAGATACAAAATAAAATATGAAATTTTAAAAAAAGTAAAAAAAGATGATGTGGAATTGATGAAGCTGGGTTTTGAATGGGTAAAATATTTCCTTTGGGGTATTAAGACTAAATCCATAAGAAAAAGGTAGCGGTTTACGGTTCACGGTTGTCGGTTCAATGAACTATGCAATGACTGAAGTATTTTAACCGTGAACCGACAACCGTGAACCTTTATACAACTCCCTTTGGCATTGGTTGAACTGTTTCTCCGCCAAGAGTATAGCCTCCATCAATCTTAATTACACTTCCAGTCATAAACGGTGCATCCTTAACAACAAATAGAACGGCATTAACTGCATCCTCAATAGTCCCAGTTCGTTCAAGCAGTGTGTGATTAATTAGCGATTTCTGCTGCGCTTTGTTTAGCAGCTCCCACCCTCTTGTTTTTTCACCATGTCTGGTTTCAAAAATTCCCAGCATTATTTCATTTACACGTACTTGAGGCGCCCCAATACGTGCCCATGTTTCTGTGAGGAGGGATATTCCCCTGTTTGCCGCTGCATATCCATCATTAAAAATAAGGCTTGCAGGCCCTGACCTGCCGGTAATACCGGCAATAGAAGAAAAGTTTATAACTACACCATGTTCTGAAGCTTTGAGATAGGGGAGAGCTGAATCAAAAACCCACCATTTGGCGCGAAGAGTTGTAGCCATTTCAAGATCCCACTGCTCTTGGATATACTTACCATGTACTATCGGCCAGCCTCCGCGTTCTATGTTATTTATAAGAATGTCGAGGCGGCCGAAGCGATCAACAACCTTTCTTACCAGTCCCTGGATTTTTTCGGTTTCAAGTAGGTTTGTCTTTATAATAAGGTGTTCAATATCTGTTTCAGCAAAATCCTTTTTCAATTCATCAATACTTTCTTCCCAGTCAAAATAATTTAAGGCAACTTTAACCCCCTCGTTCGCAAGGGCAAGTCCTATACCTTTACCTACGCCCTTGATGGCTCCAAGAACCAAAGCTACTTTATTTTTAATCTCCATGAGG
>JAYEFW010000446.1:3200-6634 GCA_034658795.1 Thermodesulfobacteriota bacterium | reverse complement strand
AAATCAGGATATTGATTATCCCTTTCTGAGATTACTGTAACATCTCCTGGCCACACGATGCCAAAAGCCGGATCACTCCATCTGACACCCCTGGCACAATCAGGGGCGTAAAACTCAGACATCTGATAAAAGACTTCAGTATTAGCCTCTAAAGACAGGGACCCGTGGGCAAAACCTTCTGGGACATAAATCATCTTTCTGTTTTCGGCAGTCAATTCTACTGAAATCCATTGCTTAAACGCCTGAGAATCAGGACGAAGATCAATAATAACGTCATAAATCGCACCCATAGAACAACGCACTAATTTTGCCTCTTCATAGGGAGGCACCTGGTAGTGCATTCCACGAAGGGTCCCTCTTTTCTTGTTGAACGAAATATTGCACTGAACCAAATTTGGATTTAGCCCGTGAGCCTCAAGCTCTCGTTTGCACCAGGTTCGGGCAAAAAAGCCACGTTCATCTTCCAATTTTTCCGGCTGAATGATGAATGCTCCTTTTAGTTTTGTTTCGGCGATAATCATGGATAAATCGTAACCTCGGGAATCAATGTTACAAATTGACCGCCCCAATCGCGTATATGAGCCATCTGTTCCATGATCTCATCTTTAAGGTTCCACGGAAGAATAATTAGATAATCTGGTTTGGTTTCCTTTATTTTGTCAGGATGATAAATTGGAATGTGGGTTCCTGGTAAAAAGTGCCCTTGTTTGTAGGGACTGCGGTCAACAGTATAGTTGATAAAGTCCGTCCCAATACCGCAATAATTAAAAAGAGTGTTCCCTTTAGCTGGCGCTCCATAGCCAACGAGAGATTTCCCCTCTCTTGTAGCTTTAATCATAAAATCCAAAATATTTCGCTTTGTTTCTTTTACCCTTTTACCAAATGATTGATATAACCCCAAGTTTGTAAAACCGGCATCAATTTCTCTGTTTAAGATATCTGACATTCGCTCGCTAACAGGTTTAGATGTATCTTCAGTATGACATGAATAGATTCGCAGAGAGCCACCGTGGGTTGATAGTTCCTCCACATCGAAAAGAGTGAGGCCATGTGCGTTGAAAACCTTTTCGACTGTAATAAGAGAAAAATATGAGAAATGCTCGTGGTAGATTGTATCAAACTGGTTTTCTTCCATCAACCGCATCAAATGAGGGAATTCCATAGTAATGACACCCCAAGGTTTGAGCACAATTTTCATGCCCTCAACAAAATCATTGAGATCCGGTACATGTGCCAGGACGTTGTTCCCCACCAAGAGATCTGCTTGCTTGCCATCGTTAACCAACTCTTTGGCTGTTTCGACGCTAAAAAATTTCACCATCGTGGGAATACCCGCAGCAGTAGCTACCTGTGCCACATTATGTGCAGGTTCAACACCTAATACCGGTATGTTTTTTTCTTTGAAATATCGCAGGAGATAGCCATCATTGCTTGCGATTTCAATAACATGACTCTTTGTAGTGAATCCAAACCGGTCAATCATTAGTTGCGCATATGCCCTGGCATGGTTAAGCCAGGTTTCCGAATAGGAGGAAAAATAGGCGTAGTGAGAAAAAATGTGTTCAGGGGCCTCAAACTCCGGCAATTGGATTAAATAGCAATTCTCACAAATGTAGACGTGCAGGGGATAAAAAGGCTCCATCCTCTGTAAGTCTTCCGGCTTGAGATACGAATTCGATAGAGGCGACATGCCTAAATCTGCGAAGGTATGCCTCAGAGGAGTTTCGCAAAAACGACAGTTAATCAAATTCATGCCTGCCCCATATTTTCATAGCGCGATATCTGATCCTCTGAGAGTTCGCGCATGTTTTTGTTTTGGGAATAACCTTGGTACCATTCCACAATCCATTCCAATGCCGTCATTAAATTCAATTTTGGTAAGCACTCAAGCAGCCTTTTTGTTTTGCAACAGTCGAGTTTTAAATACATAGCCTCATGCGGGTTCTTTTCGGAGTCTAACTCCCAGCGAACGTCGCCATCCCAAAGGCGGTTCAGATTCGTAACGATCCACGAAACCGGTTTGCAATCATCATCGTTAGGCCCGAAATTCCAACCCTCAGCAAATTTCGTCCCATGCTTCCATAAATATTCTATGAGACACAAATATCCATTCAGTGGCTCCAGCACATGCTGCCATGGTCGCACAGCGTTTGGATTTCGGATCACTACTGGCCGACGTTCCATAATCGCTCGCATAATGTCAGGAAGAAGGCGATCCTCACCCCAATCACCGCCGCCGATCACGTTGCCGGCTCTGGCGCTTGCCACAGCCACGCCATGACTTGGATAATCCGTGTTTGAAAAATAGGAACTACGATATGCCGATGTAACCAGTTCAGCACAACCCTTGCTGCTTGAGTAAGGGTCATGCCCACCCATAGGATCGTTTTCTCGGTATCCCCAGAGCCATTCTTTGTTTTCATAGCACTTATCACTGGTAATAATAAGTGCAACCCTTGCGCTATCCGTTTGTCTGACAGCTTCCAAGATATTTACCGTACCCATAACATTAGTGCTGTACGTCTTTACAGGATTATTGTAGGAATAACGTACTAAGGATTGAGCAGCCATATGAATTACAATTTCAGGCTGATATTTAGTAAAGACAGTCTTAAGATGTGTTAAATCACGAACATCTCCTGTGACGGATAGTATCCCCTCGGATATATTAGCTATCTCAAACAAACTCGGGTTCGTGGGTGGAAGCAAGGAATATCCTGTAATATGAGACCCTTTGCTTTGCAGCCAGAGAGAAAGCCAGCTTCCCTTGAATCCGGTATCCCCGGTAATTAGAACCCTCTTATCTTTCCAAAAAGTTGCGTTCATCACCAGATCTTCCATGGAGCTTTTCCTGAATTCCACATTTCTTCCAGGCGTCTCTTATCACGAAGTGTATCCATTGGGTGCCAAAAACCTCTATGCTGGAAAGCAGAGCATTGGCCTTCTCTCACAAGTTGTTTCATAGGGGCATGCTCCCACATTATTTCGTCCCCATCAATATAATCAATAACTTTGGGAGAAAGCACAAAAAAACCACCGTTGATCCACCCCCCATTTCCCTCAGGTTTCTCTTCAAATGTACTGACGACGCTCTCTTTAAAAACCAAAACACCATATTTTGACGGAGGAAGTACAGCGGTTACCGTGGCAAGAGTTTTTCTTGCCTTGTGAAAGGATATCAAGTCCGAAATATTGACATTGCCAACACCATCGCCATAAGTGAAACAAAAATCTTCTTCTTCAAGAAAGGAACGAATTCGCCTTAGTCGTCCCCCTGTTGCGGTCTTATGTCCGGTATCAACCAGCGTTACACGCCACGGGTCAGAATTGTTCTGATGCATCTCCATTTTATTGTTTGCCATATCAAAAGTAATGTCAGATGAATGAAGACAATAATTAGCAAAATATTCTTTAATGACGTAGCCCTTGTAACC
>JAYEFW010000446.1:0-3100 GCA_034658795.1 Thermodesulfobacteriota bacterium | reverse complement strand
TTACACGCCACGGGTCAGAATTGTTCTGATGCATCTCCATTTTATTGTTTGCCATATCAAAAGTAATGTCAGATGAATGAAGACAATAATTAGCAAAATATTCTTTAATGACGTAGCCCTTGTAACCTAGGCAAATAATAAAATCATTAATACCATAGGCAGAATATATTTTCATAATATGCCACAAAATAGGCCTATCACCAATTTCTACCATGGGTTTCGGCTTTACACCGGTTTCTTCTGAGAGACGTGTGCCAAAACCACCGGCAAGGATAACTGCTTTCATGATACACCTCCAACTATGGATGGGAATAAATCCGAATATCGAATACCAAAATCCGAAATAAATTCAAAATTCAAATATCCAATTTTCAAAACGTTATTCCCTCAATTTCTTTGTAGGAGCAATATTTTTGAAAAAGGCGTGTCCTTGCCCCGTAACCTTAGGATTCCTGCGCAGCTTTTTGATAGTATGCGCGATTATCAAACGTTATCAGGTGGCTCTTGATAATGTTGTGGCATTTCATCAAACTGAGGACGCGTGTTGGGGCTGCTTTCGCGTCTTGTTTATGAAAGCGTATTACTAAGCCAGGATGTTCAGGTGGTTCGTATGGCGCCGAAACCCCGGTAAATTCCTTGATGACTCCGGCCTTGGCTTTAGCATAAATGCCTTTTTGGTCGCGACTGGAACAAATTTCCAGTGGGCAGTCAACATAAATCTCCAGAAACTGACCATTGTGAAAGAGAGATCGAAGTTGTTGGCGATCCTCCCGATATCATCTCCACGCCATGCGCAAACATAGCTCCGCCCCTTGACTTACATGGAAAAATTATCAATAGCTTGTTGTTATTATTAAATAAAAGGTGCAAACAAACACGCTCTCAGCGTTGTGAGCATAAAGCTATAAACAAAACCGGTTATAAGAGTCAAGAACAAAAGGGACAATAACAGCAATTCCAATTAATGCCTGAACGAAAACTCATGTTCAGACAAAATCCGATTTTGTATTTTAATTTAATACAAAGCAAAAGTTGTGCCATGGAGAAAATTCAGTGATTTAAAAAAAATGGTTGTTTGTTGCTGTATGCAAGTTTATTGGGTTAACAGACCTAAGGACTGAACGTGAAAAAATTTTTCATGAACTTGAACTGCAAAAGGCTGCTTCACATTTGGAATTCAAAATGGGAAATTTGTTACACACATAAAAACGAAAAGTTTACACATTATATGTAAAACGTTTCATATAAAATGTTGTTTAGAAATTGGAGGATTACGGAAATCCCTAACTCTCTAAATTCGTTTTTTGTTTTTTGTTTTAAGCAATAAGGATGCCAATGTTTATCCGGAATCTTCCAGATCAATATTTATACATTTTAACTACTTGATATTATTTAAAGTTATTTTTTTAGTGTAGTGACAATTGAGACTAACAAGCTTCTTATGGGTCTCATTCGACCATCAAAAATGGTAAAAAAATGGCATTTTCTACACTTTTTGTAGATTTTAAGTAGGGTGCATTCCATGCACCATGGTGGTGCATAGAATGCACCCTACATGGATATATTGTATCACTTTTGGACAATTGATATTTTAAGATAATCAAGAACAAAAAGTTCGAAGGTGTCCCCGTCTTAAGTTGGTAGCCTAAAGTTATATTTTAAAGCAGCTTTAGTGGCTAAATTGGGCTACCAACTTAAGCCGGGACACTTTGTAAATTCAACAGGTTATTTAAGACCGTGAACCGATAACTGTAAACCGTAAACTGTTACCATATTTTGTAGGGTTAAAAACTTTGCAGGGAACCTAAATCTTCAAATCAATGCCGACAGGGCAGTGATCAGAACCATAAACATCATTATCAATAAATGCTTCCCTGAGCCACCCTTTATCAATAATATTCTGCGTTACAAAGAAGTAATCAATACGCCAGCCTGCATTATTAGCCCTGGCATTGAACCTGTATGTCCACCATGAATATTTTACTCTATCCGGATATAAATATCTAAACGTATCAATATAGCCGTTATTAATTATTCTATCCATCCGGTCACGTTCAATCCTCAGAAAGCCGGACCTTTTTTCATTTGCCTTCGGGTGTTTCAAATCAATCTCATTATGAGCGGTATTGTAATCGCCGGTGATTATCAAACATTTTCCTTTATCCTTATAAGCATCAATATATTCAAAAAAATCCCTGTAAAAATCAAGTTTGTACTCAAGTCTTTCCCCGCTCATCTGTCCGTTTGGAAAATATATATTAAAAAAAATGAAGTTTTTAAAATCCATTTCAATAATACGGCCCTCATCATCATATTTTGATACGCCGATACCATATTTAACATTGCGTGGTTTTATCCTTGAATAAACCCCGACACCGCTGTATCCTTTCTTGACAGTGGAAAAAGACCAGTATGATTCATAGCCATCAATATTCTTCATTTCTTCTGTAAGCTGAGGTTCCTGAATCTTTGTTTCCTGAATCGCAACAATGTCTGCATCCATATTCTTTAAAGATTTATAAAAATCCTTCTTCATCACAGCTCTAAGCCCATTAACATTCCACGAAATCAGCCTGATATTTTTTTGGGCCATAATTAACTCCACCTTCAACCTTAATTGCTTGTAACACTTTAGCGCTTTTAAATATTATTTTTTTGGACAGGATTTAAATTATCGAAACTTTTCCTGTTAATCCAAATCTAAATCCTTATACTTTGACAGACACCTTCTTCATGTTGTGATTATATTTTTTGATTTACTGGATAGCCACAATGAGAGTTGGCTTTGTTTGTGCACTTTAAATAAAATCTTGTTTATCCTGTTATCCTGTCAGATTTTTTTCAAAAAGTTAAATTGTTACAATTGCTTTAATTCTTTTCAAAACCGGCGGATGGGAATAGTTTAAAAAAACATAAAACGGATGCGGGATAAGATTTGAAAGATTGTTAACCGAAAGCTTTTTCAATGCATTTGCCATGGATTTTGGATCTTGAGTGGTTTCCACAGCAAATCTATCTGCCTCATATTCATTTTTACGGGAAAGCATTTGCATTAAAATTCCTGTAAAAAATTCAATTGGTGAGTAAAGCATGCTGAAAA
>JAYEFW010000445.1:0-6638 GCA_034658795.1 Thermodesulfobacteriota bacterium | reverse complement strand
CTGCTGTCTACGAAAAACAAACCTCTTTTTTATTTTTAAAATAATGCACCTGAAAAATTTCACTTGGGCAAACGTACGTAGGATTTTAGGCTGGATTTTTGGGATATTATCGTGACTCTCTACACATCTTGCTGGCTTATATATTTATGAAAAAAATATTCCTAGTTTAAGAATTATCAATAAACTCGATGATGACTGGTGGCGAGAACCACTATTATTTTATGCATCTATCAAAGGAGACATAACTGATCTTCTGGAGTATATTGACTCAACAACAAGTATCCAAGGTTTTACAGATATATTGAAAGACATGATTATATATGCTCCATATACGCAACCAGGAGCCATTCAGGTTATCAGAGATAATTATTCAGACAAAAACATTTGAAACATAATCTGTCAGTCCAGGAGACAGCCAAGGCCGAGCCGCTATGACAGAATATTGTTAATTTGTAAAGTAATCATCTTTATCGAAGTCTGTGGAAGCTCTGGCAGCACCTGACTTCTTCGTTAAAGATATCTGCTATCAAACATTCAGCCTTATTCACAGATAGTTGCGATATTATATTTAATTCGCCACATCTGTATAATGCCCTATCCCGCTCTTTACTTAAAGGGTAAATTTTTTGACAGAGTAGTATAATAGTATAGTATAATCATCAACTTATCCACCATCCATCGTCCAATTAGTGTCAAATGCGAAAAGGAAAATCTCAATAAAGCAGGACTCCGCTTTACAATTTAAGTAGTTCAGGAACACGTTCAATTACTGATAAAATGGGATGCTGTATTATTAAAATTAGACGATATACTTTACTACCATTATTACTTCTCACTTATCTTCCACAAATGCCTTTCAGGAGCCATCAAATGCCTGTATTCGGACTTTTATAGTTTTAGGCAAGCCAAAGTATTAATCGCAGAAACATAGTCATTTATTCGATTTCTCCTACCGACTCTTTTTTGGCTTTTAGACCGAGCAATTGACCCCGCGTGTCATGATACTTGCGTCCTTCTTACATAATCAACGACTCATTATCAAACATGCTTGAGATTCATCATAATCAAGAGCACATAACAACAAATTTCAGCCCCGACAAAAATCCTGCTTTCTACAATTTCGCACATCTGATAATTTGTATTATATAAACGAAACATACAGAATCTGCCACGCTCCTGCTATGCTAATACACACGGCTTGTGCTTTCTCTACTATTTTGAATGAAAAAGAATTGCGGTAAGTCGACCTACTTCTGTTAGCGAGTTTTTTTGCCTCATAGAACTGGAATCCATCGTGGTTGTCTTGATTTAGCGAACCAGATTTATTGCCTGTGGCACCCTTATATATGAATAAGAGAATATTTCGTGAGGTATATTTTATACCCCCCTCTCCTACCTCTTTATAATAAGCCATCCGGCTGATTACTCACAAACATAATCAATCATTTAACCAGTAGAAAGGGCGGTTTGTCTTTAAGGCATCCGCCCTTTTTGCGTTTTTAACCATCCAACAGAAAGGAGACCTATTATGACAACAGCACAAAAGTTCAACACCACCTATGAGAACAAGTTCAAATCATTGCGCCCGTTTCTGCGTCGTACAGCCAGAGGCGATGAAGACCTGATTCAGGAAGGAGCAATCAGTATCCTGAAAAGCCTGAAACGCATCCCGGACGCACCAAACAAATACCTTCGCATCGGTGCCAGATGGAGCATCCTGAATCAAGTCAACGGCGTCGGAAAGAGCGTGGACATCCACAAGCGGTATAATCGGCAGTTCCCTGTTACCATAGTCCATTACGATGCTATTCCTGACGATTCCGACGCTGGACTTTCGCAAGCCATACTTACCGATAGAAACCGGCTTCCGCTGGACGAGATAGTGATTCGGAAACTGGATTTCGAGTACTTTATCAATAATCTCTCAGGGCCGGAAGCAAAATACATCCGCCTGAAAGTGGTGGATGAACTGCTGGACAGGGAGATTGCCGTCAAACTGGGAAAGAGCAAGTACCAAGTCAAATACCTGAAAAGGAAACTGCGAGCGAAGATAGAAGCCCATTTCGCAGAATAGTATCCATAACATACGGCTCTCATTGTCCGGCATTTCGGGATGAGGGCTTTTTTTGCGCCCGAAAGGAGGCAAGCCATGAAACAGATACACCTATTCAGCGCCCCGAAAGACCAGTCCGCCAGCAAGTTCGTTTCCATCTATCGTGTGTCCCTGGTCAAAGACAAAAGCATCTCGTTTGGCCAGCGGCAGATGAACAATTCACAAGAGGCCCAGTCCCTCATTCAGAGTCTGATAAAGACGCAGGGCCAGCCCGACCGGGAGCAGTTCTGCGTAATCCTGTTGAGCGCCAGGAACGAAATCATTGGCCTGAACATCGTTTCCATCGGTGGCCTGTCGTCTGCATCGGTCCATCCCCGCGAAGTACTCAAACCCGCCATCCTGGCAAATTCGGCAGCAATGATACTTTGTCATAACCACCCGAGCAACGACCTGGAACCGTCCCCTGATGACCTGGCCATTAACCAAGAGAATCATTCAGGCGTCAGAGATAGTGGGCATCGCGGTCCATGAGCACATCATTATTTCGATGGACGATGACAGGTATTACTCGTTTGCGGATAACGGCATTATCAAGAGATTCTATGACGAGATAGGCTGAATCAAACAATAACAGCAGTTTCAAGATGAAGCCATTTTGCCTCCGCAGGCAGATGGCTTTTTTTGTTTTGAAAGGAGGTGAACAAAAAATGGCATACACCCCTGAGTTGAGTATGAAATCATCTTCCACTTTAAGGCGGATTTCCTGGGCACTTGGTATTCCTATGACTAAGGGCATTGAGTTTATTTTCGAGTATATTCCAAATATCCTAGATAAGGAAAAGGTCTGCCAGGGATGCATGGATAAGACGAAGTGTCCAGAATGCGCTTTTAATTCACACAATCAGATACAGCAAGAAAAGGAGGGGCCGAGTTAAAACAATAATAATCTCAAACAGAAACAAAAGCCTTCATTGTCGGATATTCCGGCTTTGAGGGCTTTTTCTTTTCAGGAGGTAAAAAATGGAAGACTTTTTTGACGATGATTTGGATTGGGAAGATTGGATGATTATAGGGCCAATGTCAGAGGATATAGCAGAGGAAAAACGAGAACAGGAACGTGATATGTTTGGAGATGACTATGATTCTTTCAGTGAAGATGGCACAAATTGGAATAATAAAAAAGAATAGTAAATTTATGTATAGTCTTGTTTATAAGGCTTTTACATAAATATATTGCTACCTGCGAATATTATTATCATTCTTTTTTTTACTACCTTGCCCTTGACAAATGAGTAATAGTGCTTATATTTATATAATAAGGTTAAGCAGTTATAAAAGACTCATAATGAAAAAACATTTTTAATGTCGGACGCTGATTTTATCAGAATCAAACTAATATATCAGATTTGATAACAGCCTGCATTATAAGTTCAAATACGAGATAACTGTATTATAACTTGTGGTGCGGGCTTTTTTTATTGTTAAAAATTAAACCAAATGAGGAAAAAATATTATCTTTATACCGAGATACCCAATACATACAGATTTATCCTATAAAGATGGCTTTGTATTATCAGATGAAGCAGAAGATTTACATAATCAAAGAAGTTGGCTTCAAAATGCTCTGGTAATGGATGCCTATAATTCTACTTCAAATAGTATTAGAAACCTTGTAAACGCTTTATTAGATGAGATTGTGGACAAGACAGGTCTAAAAATTAAATCACTAAAAAGGGGAAAGCAGGCTTTTAAAACAGTTCTAATCAATCTGTGGCTCTCCAATTTATTAGGGATGCCTGTCAGATATTCGCGAGATAAAAGCGCATACTCACATAATCGAAGATATGGAAAATTATATTTTAAATACCATACAATACTTCCTGTTATTGATGCGCTACTTTTATTAGGGTACATTGAGGAAAAAAAGGGCAGGTCAAGGTATGAAGATAAAAAAAGGGGGTATCAAACAAGAATTTGGCCGACACCTACCCTTATTGGATTATTTATAGACTACCAATTACTTTTGCCAAATTTTTTCCAAAAACCTGAACCAGAAGAATTGATAATAAAAAAAGATAAAAACAAAAAGTTGGTCGGGTATAGAGAAGATAAAAACACTGACCAAATGCGAGAAGATTTAGAATACTATAATGAATTTGTAAAAAAACATCATATAACAGTAACGTTACACAGTAAAGTTCTAACAAACAATGATTTCCTAATAAACATATTCAGAAATATCATAACCAATAGAATAACAGTAGGTCAGATATTATATGGGAGCAATCAACAGGATATTATATGTAATATACCACAACAACATATATTAAAGAGATATAACGGAACAGTCAACAGTAACCCACCTATTAACAAACCCACCATTACCCAGGAGTTTCCGTGTAAACCACCTATTGATAATTGTTTACATAGAATTTATTTTTATGCTAAATTGAGGTTCATTGACTTTCTGGCTTCATTAAATCGGAAACTGCATGGGAAAAGAAAAAAGAATGATGAGTGTTTTTTAGAATTATTTCCTCTGGAAAAGATTGGGATAGAACATTTACAATTCATACTAAACCAAGAATATTTATACAGAGTTTTTAACAGGAATTCTTTTCAGCATGGCGGGAGAGCATACGGAGCATTACATCAGAATTTACCGAAGCATATAAAACCATTTATTCATATAAATGGAGAGAAAACAATTGAAATCGACTTCTCCGCATATCATATTCTGATGCTTTATAACCAGGAAGGCATAGACTATCAGGATGACCCGTATTCGGTCTGTGAAGGCCAGAAAATGAGAGCCATTTATAAAGCGGTAGGTCTTATAGCCATCAACGCTGAAAACGAAAGAAAAGCCTATGGTGCGATACGGAACGAATTGAAAGACAGGGGCATACCCTTGCCATCAATTAAAAAACCTCTGGTGGCGTTTGTAAATACTTTCAGGGATGCTCACAAGCCCATTGCCAAGTATTTATTTTCAGGCATAGGGCTTACACTTCAAAATATAGACGGCAACATAATGAATGCTATTTTGATGAGACTTATGGATAAAGGAATTTTAGGTCTATCAGTTTATGACAGCGTTATTGTAGCCGAACAACATGAAGCAGTCACAAAGGAGGTGATGACAGAAGAATATAAAAATATAATGGGTTTTAATCCCAGATTTTAGCACGAGACGCAACGCTACGAGCACCATCTCTATAAACTGGCGGGGCCACACAAGCCCCACAAGGTCGCCATAGTGCGACTGGACTTGCCATGGGCGGGACAATACCGTCTTCTGGAGCCGACCAGCACAGGGTCTGTCAAATCAAAATTGGAGGTCATTATGAACAATGGACCAATTAGAACGAAATTTGGGGAAAGCGTTGCGTGCCAAGGATGTTGCCGAATATCTGGGAATGAATGTGAAACACATTAGGAATCATTACAAGGAGTTAGGTGGAATACGCTTGGGACGCCATTACAGATTTTTTGAAAAGGAGATTTATTATGCCATACAAAAAAGGACAGAAGTGGGTTGCCCAAGTAAGGAAAGAGAGCAAGAGATTGGAAAAGGTATTTTTGACCAAGAAGGAAGCCAAGGACTGGGAATCCAAGATGAGGCGAAAGCCTGTCAAAGATTGGAGCAAGAGGACCGTCACGGCCTGTTTGGGTGATTGGGCACAGGTTTATCTCGATGTAGCCAAGGTGAAGTTCGCAACCAAGACCTACAAGGAAAAGGTCTCGATGTTCAAGCGATTCTTCAAGGTCATCAATTCGGCTCTTCCGGTCTCGGAATTGAAGCCAGCCAATGTGCTGGACTACATTATCAAACAAATGGAGGGTCGTTCGGGCCATGCCGCCAACAAGGACCGCAAGAATCTGGTCGCTGCCTGGAACTGGGGCATGAAATACATGAATCCAACCCTGCTTGGCCCGAACCCGTGTCTTGTAGATAGAATGCCAGAGGTAAGGTCACCAAGGTATGTGCCATCAGAGGAGGACTTCTGGAAGGTATTTGCCGTTGCGGAAGGCCAAGACAAGGTGATGCTCATGACCTTCCTGCATCTCGCCGCAAGACGTGGAGAGGTGTTCCGCATAGAATGGAAAACGGATGTGGATTTCGCTAACAGCCGCGTCCGGCTATGGACTCGCAAACGCAAGGACGGAACCTACGAGTATGACTGGCTTCCCATGACCAAGGAATTGCGCAAATCGTTATTGTGGTGGTGGGAACACAGGCCGATAAAAGACAAGCCCAATGTATTCCTGTGTCTGGATGAAACGGCATTCACCCGCGAGTATTACGGCCAGCCCTTCAAATGCAGGATTCATTTCATGCGACGCCTCTGCGACAAAGCCAAAGTAAAACCTTTTGGCTTCCACGCTATCCGGCACCTAACGGCTTCCACACTCTTCAACCAGGGGTACGACGTAGGGGTGATTCAATCCATCCTTCGGCACAAGAGCCCCAGTACAACGGAGCGGTATTTGAAGAGCATCGGCATGGAAAGGGTGCGAGACGCCCTGGAAAGTTTGCCCTCCAAACCGGCGGAGGTCGTGTCGATTGATATTGACCGAGTCT
>JAYEFW010000444.1:18619-23227 GCA_034658795.1 Thermodesulfobacteriota bacterium | reverse complement strand
TGCTCTTTGACCATGGAAGTAACGATGCCAAGGTCTGTTGCGATACCGATCTTTGAACCATTTTGTTTTATGGTGAAACCGGCAGGATCTTCCGCATCATGGGATATTGAAAATGGATGCAGGGCCAGCGTTTTTAACATAAACGCTGAACCGCACTCAAAGGTTTTTATGTTTTTAATATTTTTTAGTTTAGATGAGGCAGCTTTTATTGTCTTGCTGTTTATATATACAGGCAGGTCAAAGCGGCGTGAAAGTACCCCTACGCTTTGAATATGGTCGGTGTGTTCATGAGATACGAGTATGGCATCAAGATTTTCGGGATTAAGCCCTGTTGATTTCATCCTGCGTTCAATCTCTATCCCTGAAAGACCTGCATCAACAAGTATTGAGGTGGAGCCGTTGGAAATAAAAACAGCATTCCCCTTACTGCCGCTTGCCAGCATACATACTGTAAGATTATAGCTGGAATTCTTAGTTGAATTGCTCAAAATTGATTGCTCGGCAGTCATATAATCCAACTTTCAAATTAGATTTTACAAAAAGACTTTTTTGACAGAATTTTTTTCTAAGGAACGTGGCCGAAATAACTTCCCCAAGTAGGCGCACAGATTTGGGTCGAATTTGTTCGATCTCAGATCACAAAAGTTGATGGAATAGCGAGCTATTTCAATATTTTTGTGATTTGAGATCGGGCAAAGGCGGCCTGAAGCTGTGATGCATAGTTGGGGAAGTTATTTCGGCCACGTTCCTAAGCTTTCAATATTATTTTCCGGTGTGTCCGAAGCCTCCGGTGTTGCGAACAGTTTCATCTAATTGTTCTACAACTTCAATCCTGGCATGATAAACTCTTTTTATGATCATCTGGGCAATTCTGTCACCTCTTTTAAGAGTATATTTTTTAGTGCCGAGGTTTATAGCCGGAATCATTACCTCTCCTCGATAGTCAGAGTCAATTGTACCAGGTGAATTTATAAGGCCGATACCATGCTTAACCGCCAAGCCGCTTCTTGGACGGATCTGAGCTTCAAATCCTTCTGGAATGGCTATGGCAAAACCTGTGGGAATCAAAGCGATTTCGCCTTTTTCAAGAACGGTATCTTTTTTGACGGCTGCATATATATCCATTCCTGCAGAGTGTGGAGTCATGTAGCGCGGTAGATATATATCTGCATCATCGTTTGGCCTGATGCGAAGCAGTTTAATAGTAGGAATATGGTTCACGGTTCACAGCTCACGGTTTACAGTTAATAGTTTTATGTTTTGATCAACCGTTAACCGTTAACTGTAAACTGTTAACCGTGAGCGGTTAATATATCTTCGTATTCCTTTTTGTCGGGAACGGGGCCAAGTATAGTAATTGCAAGCTGGTCATTATCAAAAAGAGTTGATGCTAAATCAATAATATCATCTGCTGTGACTTCTTCTATTTTATTCACAACTTCCTGTAAAGGAATATATCGACCAAAATGGATTTCATTTTGAGCCAACCGAACCATCTGGTTGTCGATACTTTCTGATGCAAGCATGAGGTTGCCTTTTGTATATTCCTTTGCACTTCGCAGCTCAGTTGAGTCAACAGGTATTTTTTTAAGTTTTAATATCTCACTTAGAATGACTTCTATGCTTTCTTTAGCATTTTTAGGATCGACTCCAACGTAGACTCCGCACATACCCGTATCAACATGAGATGATATAAAAGAGTAGATAGAGTAGGCGAGCCCTCTATTTTCACGAATTTGCTGGAAGAGCCTTGAACTCATGTTCCCACCGAGTATGGTATTAATAAGTGAAAAGGTATAACGTTTTGGATCGGTAATTGATAGACCTTTTGTGCTCATGCAGATATGAATCTGCTCAAGATCCTTGGAATGGATGGTAACTTTAGATTGGCCGGTTGGGGTTACACGAACAGGGAAGCTATTGCCTGCATTAATTGATTCAAATTGATGTCCTACTAAATTGACAAAGTGATCATGCTCTATGTTGCCTGCGGCAGATATCAAGATACGTTCGGGCTGATAAAGCCGGGAAAAAAATTCCCTGATGGTTTCAGAATCAAAACTTAAAATGTTCTCTCGAGGACCAAGTATTGATCGCCCTAAAGGGTTATCTCCCCAGTAAGTATTTCCTGAAAGAGTGTGGATGTATTCATCCGGGGTGTCTTCGGTCATTCCAATTTCCTGGAATATAACTGTCCGTTCTTTTTCAACCTCTTTTGATTCAAATGCTGAGTATAAAAATATATCAGAAAGAACATCAACCATGGTATCCAGGTGTGTGTCCATTACCTTTGCATGGTAACAGGTGTTTTCCATGGTTGTAAACGCGTTTGTATTACCGCCGATAGAGTCGAATTCCTTAGCTATCTGAAGGGCCGACCGTTTCTTTGTTCCCTTAAAGATCATGTGTTCAATAAAATGAGAAAGCCCGTTTTCTGATAAAGTTTCATCCCTGGCTCCTACATTTACCCAGACTCCCATTGAAACACTGCGGGCTTGGGGTATTTTTTTGGATAAAATCCTGATGCCGTTATTAAGAATGGTGTTATTTGCTATTTCATCCATTTTTTTTCTCTTCTATAACCGCTTTGCGACTCAGGCGTATTTTCCCGTCTTTTACTTCAAGAACCTTGACCTTTATTTTTTCTCCTTCCTTAACTATATCCGTAACTTTTGCTACGCGATGTGGAGCAAGTTGTGAAATGTGCACAAGTCCATCCACGTTGGGCATTATCTGAACGAATGCCCCAAAGTCCATTATCTTTACGACAGTACCTTCATAAATAACTCCGACCTCGGGCTCTCTTGTGATTTCCTTGATCATTTCCAATGCTGCATCTGCTTCTTTTTCGGAAACTGCGGCGATTTTAACAAGGCCTGTATCATCTATTTCTATTCTGGTATTTGTCTCGCTCTGCATTGCCCGAATGGTTTTTCCTCCAGGCCCTATTATTTCTCTTATTTTGTCAGGATTAATCTTTATGGTAATTATTTTTGGAGCATGAGGGGAAATTTCCTCGCGGGGTTCTTTTAAAGCTTCAAGCATTTTATCAAGAATAAAATGTCTGCCGGTACGGGCCTGCTCAAGAGCTTTCTGCATTATGTCCTTTGAAAGTTCGTGAATTTTAATATCCATCTGCAAGGCTGTTATGCCGTCACATGTGCCGGCGACCTTAAAATCCATGTCTCCGGCTTGATCTTCATCGCCGAGTATATCCGACAGGATAATCACATCATCCCCTTCTTTTACAAGTCCCATTGCAATCCCGGAAACAGGTGATTTAATCGGGACTCCACCGTCCATAAGAGCCAGAATTCCAGAACATACAGTACCCATCGATGAAGAGCCGTTTGATTCCAGCACTTCTGATACTATACGAATTGTATAATCAAAGTCTTTTTTATCCGGAAGCACTTTTTCAATAGCTCTGGTTGACAGTCCGCCATGTCCTATATCTCTTCGGCTTGGGCCGCCAATTCGTTTTACTTCACCAACTGAATAAGGAGGGAAATTGTAATGAAGCATGAATGGCCTGAGCTCTTCCCCACTGAGTGTTTCGACCCTTTGTTCATCCGGGCCGGAACCAAGAGTCATAATTCCCAATACCTGAGTTTCTCCTCTTGTAAACAAGGCGCTGCCGTGCGGCCTTGGCAGAATGCCGACTTCGCAAGTAATCGGCCTTATTTCATCAAATTTCCTGTTATCAATTCTCCGCCCTTCTTTCAGAATAAGTTCTCTGCTGATTGTTTTTTGCAAGTCCTGAAAAATGTCGTAGACTTCTTCCCTGCGATCAGCGTATTCTTCACCAAGATTTTCAAATATCTCAAGTTTAAGGTTACGAAGAGCGGTTCGACGTTTAATTTTCTCTGGTATAACTATTGCTTCACGCAATTTTGAATGGGCTGCGGCCTCAACTTTTTTTACCACCATTTCGTCTTTTTCAGGCGCGGTAAAAGGACGTTTAGGTACACCGGCAATCTCTTTTAGTTTTACCTGCAAATCTATGATCGGTTGCATTTCTTTATGACCAAAGAATATGGCTTCAAGCATATCTTCTTCGCTTATTAAATTACCTCCGCCCTCGACCATTACTACGCCGGTTTTTGAACCTGCAACAATGATATTAAGATCGCTCTTTTCACATTCACTGATTGTTGGATTGATTATTAATTCACCATCTATTCGTCCTACACGGACAGATGCAATCGGACCTTCAAATGGAATGTCTGATATTTCAAGCGCAGTAGAGGCTCCTATCAGTGCCAGGATATCAGGATCATTTTCCTGATCCATAGATAATACTGTTGCAATAACTTGGGTTTCGTAATTATATTTTTTAGGAAAAAGAGGCCTTATGGGCCGATCAATAAGGCGGGCGGTTAATGTTTCTTTTTCAGATGGCCTTCCAATTTCGCGCCTGAAATAATTACCAGGTATCCTGCCTGCCGCGTAAATTTTTTCCTGATATTCAACTGTAAGTGGTAAGAAAGATACTGTTTTATCTTCATAAGCGGATACAACTGAAACCAGTACAATAGTTTCTCCATATTGAACCGTAACTGAACCGGAAGCCTGTTTTGCAACTTTGCCGGTCTGTATGCTAAGAGT
>JAYEFW010000444.1:16149-18519 GCA_034658795.1 Thermodesulfobacteriota bacterium | reverse complement strand
TTACTATCTTTTTTGAATTTAAGCACTGCAACGAGATTGTTTTTTGTATCAACAATCTTGATAAAATTTTTTAAATTGTCTGTATTTCGTGGCATAAACTCTTTTGTTGTTAATATAGTGCCGTGCTTTATTTTTTTTGTCAGAAATTCATCCGCTATATGTTCGGGCATATTACGCAAGGCATCTGACATGGATATTATTCTATCATTTATTGCTCCGGTTAAAAATAGCTGTTCCAGTTCTGATAAGTTTGCAGCTTCATTAATTGTAAATCCACTGCTTTCGATTCTTCTAAGTTTTTTAAGATGTCCACCGCAGCCAAGTTCTTTACCTATATCTGAACATAGAGTCCTGATATATGTACCTGAAGAACAGCATACCTCAAAACTTATAAAAGGCATATTTATTTTAAATATTTTGTTATACGATATAAAAATATTTCTTGAAGATTTCCTGACAAATTTACCTTTTCTCGCAAGCTTGTATAATGGGACACCTTTGTGCTTTAATGCTGAAAAAGCCGGTGGAACCTGTTCTATCGTTCCTTTAAATTGTCTAAATACAGCTCGAATTGTTTTTTCAGTAAAATTCAGTTCATCACTTGTGGAAATAATCTTTCCGGTGGCATCCTGAGTGTCTGTTTCCACTCCAAGGTGCAGTACAGCTTCATATTTTTTGCTGCCGGTTAAAAAAAATCTGGATAGCTTTGTTGCTTTATTAATACAGCAAAGCAGGACACCTGTTGCTTCCGGATCAAGAGTTCCTGCATGTCCGACTTTTCCGGCCCCGAATAGTTTTTTTATAATGGCCACAACTTTTGCTGAAGTTATATTAGCGGGCTTGTTAATAACTATAACTCCATCTATTTCTTTGTTCATAGGTATAAAAAAAGGTTCAAAGTTCAACAGCAAAGTTCAACATCTGTGTTTTTATATCAGATAGCGTTGACTCAATATTGAATCCTGCGGCTCTGTAATGCCCGCCGCCGCCGAACGAACCGGCTATCATAGCCACATCAACCGTTCCATCAGAACGGAGGCTGACATGATAATTCTCAGGCTTTTTTGATACTCCTTTTCCATTTGACAATTCATGTATAAGTGCGGCAACTTTAACATTTTCTATACTTTTTGCATAATTGATAAGACCGTGTATGTCTTCAGGCCGCGTTCCGGTTTCATCAATCATATTTTTTGTTAATATCATCATGGACATTTTACCGTTATCTGAAATTTCAATAGATTCAAGCGCCATACTCAGGAGCTTTATCTGTCCAAAAGAGTATCTGCCATAAATAGGCAGGGCAACATTATATGGATCAACGCCGGCTTCAACCATTTTTTCACAGATCGCAAAAGCGGATTTATTTGTATTTGCAAAACGGAACGACCCTGTATCAGTCAAAATTCCTGTATATATTGAGGTGGCAATTGCACTGTTAATGGGGAGAGCCATTTCTTTTAACAGGTTGTATATTATCACTGTTGCTGCACATGCAGATGTATCTATAAGATTAAAATTGCCGAATCTAGTATTGGTTATATGGTGATCAATGTTTATTATTACTGGTATCTTGCTGATAACCGAAGAAAGTTTGCCGATACGCTGAAAATCAGCGCAGTCAAGAATAATGGCGGTATCATAAGTATTTGTTTCCTTAATTTGACGGACAATTCTTTCAACTGACGGTAGAAAACGATATGCAGATGGAATAAAGCTTTCGTTATAAAGAGTTATATTTTTATTCAGTGCTTCGAGAGCAAGTCCCATAGCAATCAACGAGCCTATAGCATCTCCGTCAGGATCTTTATGAGAAGCAATTATAATATGGTTGCTATTTTTCAGGTGGTTTATAATCTTTTTCATTATCTGTTTTTGTACTTCTGAGCAATTTATCTATGCGTGAAGCATAGTCAAAGGATTCATCATATAAAAATTCGATATCAGGCATATAGCGCAAACCAAGATTGTGGGCGAGAACGCGTCTTACATATCCATGGGCGCTTTTAAAGCCTTTCATTGCCCTCTCCATGTTTTTCGGGGCAGAGGTAGTAAAATATATACGGGCTTTTCTTAAATCATTCGACAACTTGACATCAGTAATTGTAACCATCTCAAGGCGAGGGTCTTTAATATCTTTTTGCAATAAGTCTGATAGAACTTTTTGTATATGGCCGCCAACTCTGTCGGAACGAGGAAATGTTTTCATAAATTAATAATTTCCATTTCAGTATCAACGATCTCAGCCAGACCTGTCCTATCGGCAAGATTAAAAATTTTATCAATACAGGAATTTATCATCATCTGATTATTACCCACTACTGCAAAGCCTATTTCGGCTTTTTTGTGAATGTCATTTGAGCCCACTTC
>JAYEFW010000444.1:0-16049 GCA_034658795.1 Thermodesulfobacteriota bacterium | reverse complement strand
CAGCCAGACCTGTCCTATCGGCAAGATTAAAAATTTTATCAATACAGGAATTTATCATCATCTGATTATTACCCACTACTGCAAAGCCTATTTCGGCTTTTTTGTGAATGTCATTTGAGCCCACTTCTGCGACCGATACAATAAAATTGTTGCGTATCCTGGCGATAATGGACTTTACAATCTTTCTTTTACTTTTTAATGAGCGGCAGTCATGCAGCCTGAATGTGATAATTCCGATACCGACAACCATTTTTTCGCTTTATTAACTCCTGACCCCCTGAACCAGGGCTACGTCATTTTCGTAAACAAGCTGGTGAAATAGTAAATTTTCTTTCTTGCTTGATTTGTTTTTTATAAATTCGAAATTCGAAGCACGAAATTCGAAACAAATACGAATGTTCCAAATCCTAAATTCAAAACAAATGATATTTTCGAAGACCTTGATAAATATTGCGTAACTGTCTGTAAAGTTTTGGTCATTTGATATTCGAATTTTGATATTGTTTCGGCCATTTTTATAAGATCAGGCGATATTCGGATTTCGAATTTAAGCATCTTGAAAATACTTCTAATTGACTAAGTTGTAATCTACTTTGATGTTTCCCCGACCCCTGATCCCTGCTTTATTCTTCGACTTCAGGCTTGATCTCTGCAAGATAATAACATTCAATTATATCACCGAGCTTAATATCGTTAAAATTTTCAATACCAATTCCGCATTCATACCCGGTTTGAACTTCTTTTGCATCTTCTTTGAAACGTTTAAGGGAAGAAATCTTGCCTTCATAGGAAACAATACCATCTCTTATAAGGCGGACAAGCTGACCGCGTTCAATTTTTCCATCCGTTACATAGCAACCCGCAATTGTACCGATTTTAGGAACATGAAATACTTCTCTGACCTCTGCTCTCCCAAGTATTCGCTCCTCATAGGTTGACTCCATCATGCCAATGATAGCATTCTTGATGTCTTTGATTACATTGTATATGATATTATAAAAACGCATATCAACATTTTCTTCATTAGCAAGTGCCTGTACTTTTGTGCTTGGTCGGACGTTAAAACCTATAATTATGGCGTCAGATACTGCGGCCAAAGAAACATCTGATTCGATAATTGTTCCAGTAGCTGCATGAATAACATTAATGTTAACCTCATTATTAGAAAGCTTTGTCAAAGAATCTCTAAGGGCTTCTATAGAGCCATTCACATCTGCTTTAATGATAAGATTCAGCTTTTTAGTCTCGCCTTCCTCCATTTGTTCAAAAAGTTTTTCAAGACTTAATCTGCTGGTTTTAGATAGATCTTTAGACCTTTGTTTCTGGATTCTGTGAATGCTGACCTGCTTAGCACTTTTATCATCGGCAAGAGCTATAAATTCATCTCCGGCATTAGGTACACCTGTGAGCCCTAAAATTTCAACCGGAATTGAAGGCCCTGCGGCTTCAACATGGTTTCCCCTGTCATTCAACATGGCACGGACTTTGCCGTGGTGTATTCCACATACTATAGCATCGCCTGTGTGGAGAGTGCCTTCCTGTACAAGAAGTGTTGCAACAGCACCCCTCCCCGAGTCTATTTTCGCTTCAACAACATTGCCTTGAGCAAACTTATCCGGATTAGCCTTTAATTCCATCAATTCAGCCTGAAGAAGTATCATCTCAAGCAGTTCCTCTATCCCCTGATTTGTTTTCGCAGAAACATTGACAAATATAGTATCTCCGCCCCACTCTTCAGGGGCGAGTCCTAATTCAGCGATTTCACGCTTAACGCGTTCAGGGTCTGCATTTGCTTTATCTATCTTGTTAATTGCTACAATAATAGGAACTCCCGCAGCTTTTGAATGGTTGATTGCCTCAACGGTCTGAGGCATAACACCATCGTCAGCAGCAACAACCAGTATCACTATATCTGTAACCTTGGCACCTCGAGCACGCATTGCAGTAAAAGCTTCATGGCCCGGTGTATCCAGAAAAACAATTTGCCCCTTATCTGTAGATACGTAGTACGCACCTATATGTTGTGTAATTCCCCCTGCCTCGATTTCCGTCACTTTGGTTTTGCGAATTACATCAAGAAGTGATGTCTTTCCGTGGTCTACATGCCCCATAATGGTAACAACAGGAGGTCTTCCGGTTAGTTTGTCAGGATCGTCTTTTTCAACTTTTAATATAACTTCTTCCTCAAAGGAGGCTCTTTCTACTTCGTAATTAAATTCTGTGGCAATAAGAGAAGCTGTATCAAAGTCAATTGTCTGATTTACGGTAGCCATAACACCCATATCCATAAGGGCCTTAATCATTTCATTGGCCTTTATTCCCATGCGCTTTGCCAGATCAGCCAGAACAATGGCGTCGTCAATTTTGATCCTGCGTTTAATGGCTTTCGGTATTGTAATCTGAGGTTTTTGTGCTTGTACGGCTGCTTTGCTTTTAGCTGTGGCCTTACGTATTTTTCGGCCCCGATGTTCTTTCGGATAAAGGTCTGTCCCTTCAACGACCTCTTTTTTTCTAAAAGAAATTTTCTTTTTGAAGAACTTTTTATCATGGACAGGTTCTTCCTGTTTTTTGTCTTTTTTCCTTTTCTTTTTTTCTTTTGTGGCTAAATCTGTTTGAGCTTTTTCGCTAATTGGCCCCTTTTTTTCTGTTTCGAGTGGTTTTTCAACTTTTGTTTTAAGTTTTTCCACCTTGGGTTGTTCAGTCTCAGGTAGCTTTTCTTTATGTGGTGCCGGCATTTTTATGATCTTTGCCGGCGTCTCTTTTTTGAGCTTCTTTTTTACTTTTGTAGGCTTTTTTAGCTTAGGCAAAGTTACTGTTTCAGCCTTTTTTGCTACATGTGGCTGTTTGGGCTTTTTCTCCTCTTCCACAGAGACTGTTTTCTGAACAGCCTCGTCGGTTTTTTCATCTTTTGCGAGTGCCGCTTTTTCTTCTGCCATGCCTTTTTCCGCATCTTTCTTTTTTACTTTTTCAGGCTTTTCGGTCTTTCTAAGTTCAAGCTCTGCAATGGGGGGTTTTTCTTTTATAACTTTTTCAGATGGTTGTTCATCTGCTGTAATTTTTTCAGGAGGACTTACTATTTCCAGAGGCACCTCTTTTTCAGGAGCTGTTTCAACCGGCACATTTTTTTTACGTCTTCTAATAACAGTCGGTTTTATTCGTGTCACTTCGACAACATCGGTTTTATTGCCGAGAAGATTTGCTTTGACTTCGGCTACTGCTTCATCGTCCAGAGAACTCATATGGCTGTTTACCTTAATAGCCATCTTACTTAACTTTTCAAGTAGTTCCTTGTTCTTTATGTTAAGTTCTCTGGCAAGCTCATATACTCTGATCTTCCCCATCCATCCCCCTTAAGTCGATTGTTTGTAATATAGACTTTCAGATAAATAATTTCACTGCGTTATCAGTCAAAATCTTCGACGACGTATAACTTAGCACGACTTGCTCAGATTTTTCCTTCTATCCTTGTGAAATGAATTATCTGAAAGTCTATAGCCTGGCTTTTTGAAACAAGCGGATATGTTTTCAAAAAGCTATTCGCTATTGTTTTCCTCAAAGTCTGTTAATGGATCATCATTAAAAGCGTCTTCATCAAGATTTTCCTGGTTATCTGAAAGAGATGATTCTTTTGATTCAGATGTGTCATCATCACTTAACGTATTGTCTGATAAAATTTCGTTAGATACTTCATCAGAACTATCAGCATTCGCAACATATTCTTTTGCGGTTTTAAGAAGCTTTATGGCTTTTTCTTCGCCAATACCTCTGATTTGCATCAAATCTTCTAATGAAGAGTTACTTATTTCCTCAGCGGAAAAGAAACCCTTTTCATATAATGCGTCTGCCAAGCTGATGCTAATTCCCGGCAGGGCCACAAGAGAGTCGTAGCCATCCTCCATGGCCTGGCTGTATTTTGTTTCATTAATTACATCAAGATGCCATTTGGTGAGTTTTGAAGCAAGCCGTACGTTTTGACCTTTTTTCCCGATAGCTATTGAAAGAAATTCATCTGGAACAATTACTTCCATCAAACGGTTCTCTTCATCAATAATGACTCTGGATATTTCGGCAGGCGCCAGAGCATTGCAAACAAATTTTGCAGGATCAATATGCCAGGATACAATATCGATCTTTTCGCCCTTGAGTTCCTGAACAACATTTTGTACACGACTGCCTTTCATGCCAACGCATGCGCCGACAGGATCAATATCTGAATCATTTGAAGCAACAGCAATTTTTGCCCTTATACCAGGTTCGCGGGCCGCGCCCATTATACTAACTATACCCTCGCTAATTTCCGGCACTTCTGTTTTGAAAAGACTGACAAGAAAATTTGGGTGTGTTCTCGAAAGTATAATCTGAGGCCCTCGAGAGTCATGAAGCACGTCTAATATTTGAGCTCTGACGCGGTCACCTCTCCGATATACTTCTCTTGGAACCTGCTCTCGTTCAGGAAGAACACCTTCAGTATGGCCCAAATTAACTATAATGTCACCGCGATCAACGCGCTGAACAATTCCATTAATTATTTCGCCTTTTCTATCAATAAAGCTGGAATAAACCGCGTCTCTTTCCGCATCTTTCATTTTTTGAATGATAACCTGTTTGGCTGACTGGGCAGCTATTCTACCAAAGGTTGAAGCATCCATTTTTGTACCGAGGCTGTCACCAATCTTGCTTTCCGGATCCAGGTTATATGCTTCTTCAAGGCTGAGCTGAAGGTCAGGTTCGGTAATATTTTCTACCACCTCTTTAAACTGGAATACTTCTATTTCACCAGATTCTTCATTATATTTAACTTCAATATCAATGTTGCTTCCGAATTTTTTTCTGGCAGCAGATTTCAGAGCATCTTCAAGTGCCTTTATAAGGATTTCACTATCAATGCCCTTGTCTCTGCCGACCTGCTCAACGACACGCTTTATATCTGATATAAACATTCGTTTTCTCCGTTAAACTTAGGGCTCGGTAAAAAATAACTTGGCATTTTTGCGCCCAAATTCTACCAACTTATTTTTTATCGAGCCCTTAGAAGCTGCTTCAAATATTTTCATTTATAGACTTTCAGATAAATAATTTCACTGTGTTATCAGTCGTTGACGTATAACTAAATACGCCTTCCTCCTTCTGGCCTTGTGAAATTAATTATCTGAAAGTCTATACAAGCCGCGCGCTTTTAACTTCCTTAAAAGGAATAGCGACTGTTTTATCATCTAATGATATGTTTATAGTTTCTTCTGATATCCCCAACAAAACACCTTTAAAATTTTTCTGTCCATTAACAGGAGCTATTGTTTTAATTCTTGCAACCCTTCCTTTAAATTTTTCAAAGTCGAGTTTTTTGTTTAAGGGGCGATCAGAACCTGGAGATGACACCTCAAGACTGTATGAACCGCTGCCATCAAAATATAAATCCAGGGTATCACTCAACTGGCGGTTGATAAACACACAATCATCTAATGTAGTTCCTCCTGGTTTGTCTATATAGATACGGAGTATAATGCCCCTGCTTTCCCGCTGGTATTCAACATGTACCAGTTCCATCCCCATAGATTCGCACAAAGGTTCGGTTAAGTCCTTAACTTTAGCAATAAATTCCTCTTTATTTTTAAGAAAATTTTTTTCAGCAAATTCCGGTCCACTGCTTTTTATTAGTTTATTTCTTTTTTTTCTTTGTAATTTCATCATGAAATATGACTTATACAAAAAACAAAAAAACGGGCTACCGCCCGTTTCCTGTCATTCAATTAGATCCTTACGTTATATAATCATAAAAACGGCAAATCCCGACTTTCTAAATGGAGCGGGCAACGAGATTTGAACTCGCGACACCAAGCTTGGGAAGCTTGTACTCTACCAGCTGAGCTATGCCCGCCTCATAAAATTTAAAAAATACGACAATAATTTTACATTGTCAACAGTTTAAATTCGTTTGAATTCAGCGATACTTAGCCAAGCAAATCCCGAATTTGTTCTAGTTCTGATCGGATTTTATCGACAACATTAGTTGGTAATTTTCTTTTTTGCTCTCCATATTCAGAGTTTAAGTACTTCTTGGCGCCCTTAATAGTAAATTTTTTTTCATAAAGAAGATGTTTAATTTTTAGAACGAACTCTATATCGCTCTTTCTGTAAAGCCTTTGGCCGGAGGGAGTTCTTTTGGGATTTATTATAGGGAATTCGTTTTCCCAGAATCTTAGAACATGTGACGGAAGTGCGGCGATTTCACTGACCTCTCCTATTTTGAAATATAGTTTGTCAGGCAGTTCTTTTATATGGACTTTATTGTTTTGCATCTTCTATGTTGGAAGCAAAGCGTCAAATTCTTTTAGAAGCCTGTCTGTAATATTTTTATGGATATAATTTACTTCGTCATCTTCTAAGGTTTTATGTTTTGATCTGTAAGTTATTCTCAGAGATATGCTTTTTTTGTTTTGAGGAATAGTATCACCTTCGAATACATCAAACAAATATAAATTTTCAATCAGCTCCTCGCCGGATTTTCTGATGGTTTCAGGCAGTTTAGACGATTCCAGATCCTTATCAATTATAATGGTAATATCCCTTGAAATAGATGGAAATTTTGGAATTGGTTTTGAACGAATAGTTTCGGGTATCAAGTCGGAAATGGCCTTCAAGTCAAGTTCAAAAATGAAGGCAGCCTGTTTTAGATCAAAATTACTTAGTACTTGAGGATGTATTTCTCCGGTCAGACCTATAAGCTTTTTTTCTTGCAGAATTTGAGCTGTATGCCCGGGTCTGGTATAAGTGCATAAATTATCCGGCATACAGGTAAATTTTATACGATCAATTTTTATTCTGTTCAACAGTCCTTCAACCACTCCTTTTATGTCGAAAAAATCACATCCGATTTCTTTTGAGTACCATGAGGCATTTGTACAAAATCCTGTCCAGATGCCGGATAACATCTCTATTTCTTCCGGCAGGTTATCCTTGCCCCTGCCGATATAGATTTTGCCGATTTCAAATAATTTCAGAGTCTTAATCTGCCTCGCTATATTGCGATGAATTGTTTCGAGAAGACCAGGTATCAATGATGTCCTCATAACTGCCTGATCCTCCGTCAGAGGATTTAATATATCTACCATATTTCTTCTTTGGTCGGCAGATTCAAGTCTGAGGCTATCGCAATATAATCTATTTATAAAGCTGTAATTAATTATTTCAGTAAATCCAAAGCCGGTCATAACTTTTTTCAGGCTGTTTCTTAACCCCAACTGTTTTTCAGGTTGTCTGGCTTCCGCCGGTATCAGGGGGTAGGTAGTGGGTATATTATTATAGCCGGACAGGCGGGCGACTTCTTCCATAAGATCAACCGGCCTTGCTATATCAACTCTGAAGGAGGGTGAGACAACTGCAAGCTCGTCGCTGCCTGTTTTTTCAACATTGAATTCAATTGATTCTAATAAATTTTTGATTTCGTCCTGATCAAAACTGGTCCCAAGAAGACGATTAGTGTGTTCAACGTTTAGAGTTATGGGCCCGGCATTGTTAATTTTAGAATATTTATCTATAACTCCTTCAATTAAACCACCCCCGCCAAGTTCCGACATAAGCTGGGCAGCTCTATTCAAAGCCGTAATAATACCTTCAGGGTCAACACCGCGTTCAAAACGGTGTGAGGATTCCGAGCTTATGCCAAGTTTTTTTGAAGTCTTGCGAATTCCCACAGGCGTAAAATAAGCGCTTTCGATAAAAACCCTGCTGGTTGATTCCGTTACCTCGGAATTATGCCCACCCATGATACCCGCCAGCGCAACAGGTTTTTCACCATCGCAGATCATAAGCATATCAGGGGGAAGCAAATGTTCTTTTTTGTCCAGAGTGATAAAGGTTTCACCTTTTTTTGCTTGGCGGACAACTATTCTGTGATCTGACAGACGGTCAAAATCAAATGCATGAAGTGGCTGTCCTGTTTCCATCAATACAAAATTGGTGATATCGACTATGTTGTTTATAGGCCTTAAACCGACTGACATTAGACGATCTTGCAGCCAAAAAGGAGAAGGAGCAATCTTAATATCAAAAACAAGCCTTGCCGAATATCTTGGGCAAAGATCCGGTGCCTTAATTGTAATAGATGTAAGGTCGGAAATTTTATCGCCGGCATCTGAAAGTGATGTTTCGGGATATTTTATTGTGGTTTGCTGAAAGGCGGCTATTTCACGGGCTATTCCGATTAAGCTTAGACAATCCGGCCTGTTAGGGGTAAGGTCGATTTCAAAGACCATGTCTGAAAGTTCAAGAGCTTTTGATAACTTATTCCCTGTCAATTGTTTTTGATCAAGAATCATGACGCCACTGCGGTCTGCACCAAGACCAAGTTCTGCTTCGCTGCAAAGCATTCCTTCTGACAGCTCGTTTCGGATTCTTCCTTTTTCAAGTACATAACCTTCTGGAAAGCGGGTGCCCTGTAAAGCTGTCGGAGCGACCATATCTTCATATATATTTGGTGCTCCGCATACAACCCGGATGACACGGCTTCCAATATCAACCTCACATACCTTGAGCTTTTCAGCATTTGGGTGGGCTTTGATATTAAGAATGCGTCCAACAACAACGCTGTCCAAGTAATCATACCTGTCTGTAACCGAATCAACCTCAAGCCCCACCATAGTGAGTGAATCGGCAATACTATTATATGATTCCTTATCTATTGGGATATAATCATTTAGCCAACTTAAACTAACTTTCATATTAAAACTGCCCTAAAAATCTCAAATCATTTTCAAAGAATTTCCGGATGTCGTCAATTCCATATTTCAACATGGCAATACGTTCTACTCCCATGCCAAAGGCAAGCCCTGTATAACGTGTGGTATCATATCCAACATTTTCAAATACAGCCGGATGGACCATGCCTGCACCTATGACTTCAAGCCATCCGGTGTGTGAACATACTCTGCACCCCTTGCCTCTACACATAACACAAAGTATGTCTACTTCGGCGCTTGGTTCGGTAAAAGGAAAGAAACTTGGGCGAAATCTGATAGATGTCTTTTTATCAAATATATGGTGGATAAAGGTTGTAAGTATTCCTTTTAGATCACCGAATGAAATACCTTCATCAACCATTAAACCCTCTACCTGATGGAACATGGGCGTGTGAGTCAGGTCAGAATCACAGCGGTAGACCTTGCCGGGGGCAATAATCCTTACAGGCGGAGTAAGTTTTTCCATTATTCTGACCTGGATGGATGATGTATGAGTTCTAAGAACTATATTATCTGAAATATAGAAGGTATCCTGCATGTCCCTTGCAGGATGATTTTTTGGAATATTTAAAGCTTCAAAATTGTAGTGATCTGTTTCGACCTCAGGCCCTTCAGCTATATCAAACCCAATTTTTTTTAAAATTTCACATATCTGCCATGTAATTTGCGTTATTGGATGCAAAGAACCTTGCTGGATTGTCCTTCCCGGCAAGGAAACATCAATTCTATAATCTTTTTGCAGAAATTTTGTTTCAAGATGTTTTAACGCGTGCTTGAAAGCCGTATCTAAGCTCTTTTTTACCTCATTAGCCCTTTTCCCCACCTCCGGCCTTTTTTCCAGAGGAAGGTTTGAAATATTTCTCAAAAAATGAGTTATTATACCCTTTCGGCCAAGATACCGGATTGAAAGAGCTTTGATTCTTTCACTATCTGTAGCGAATTTTATTTCCTTAAAGGCTTCTTCATAAATTTGTTCTATAGTTCTTTCCACTTTTTCCGCTCTAATCTTAACCTATTGTTTCGTAAAGGTATCGAAAGATTAAGTATTATCCTAATTAAGCGAAAGCCGAGGATGCTCCAGATCCAAGGCGTAAAGGGTGAAGCCGTAGTAAGGCTACTGCGAACTCTTGACAACGCAGGAGATGGGGTATCATCGGCTCTCGCTATATTTGTTGTGAGGCAAGTTCGGCTATCCTGGTAAATCCATAGGGATCAGACACAGCTAATTCTGCAAGGACTTTTCGGTCAATCTCGATATTGGCAAGCTTTAATCCGTGAATAAATTTACTATATGATAAGTTATTCATGCGAGCCGCTGCATTTATCCTTGCGATCCAGAGCCTTCTGAAATCACGTTTTCGCGTCCTTCGATCACGATAAGCATACATTAATGCCTTATCAACAGCATTTAAAGCTGTACGGAACAGCTTGCTGCGACCTCCACGGTAGCCTTTAGCTAATTTTAAAATTTTCTTTCTACGTCTATTTGCTTTAAAACCTCTTTTTACTCGCATAGTGTTACTCCTTATATAAACTCAACCCTTGATTAACCATTGGGCAGAAGCAGTTTTATCTCTTTTCTATCTGGTTTGGCAATAATTTGGCTCTTCCTTAAACACCTTTTACGCTTGGTTGTCTTTTTGGTTAAAATGTGGCTTGCGTTTGATTTCGAAAATACAAATTTGCCTGTACCAGTTTTTTTGAAACGCTTTGCTGCAGCTCTATTTGTCTTAATTTTCGGCATTGTTTTTTCTCCCTATTTAGTGTCCGAACGAAAACTAGAAAATTTTTTCAAGTTCAAGTAAGGCGCAAATTTTAACCGCAGGAATACATTGAGTATTTTGAGGATCAAAATTTAAGCCTGACGCAAAAATTGGGAAAATTAGCAGTTTTCGTTCAGGCACTATTTAAAACATAGATGGCGTGAGCGACCACAGATAGCGGCTCACGCCATCTTTTGAAAATTCCATAAAATAAATCCTAAGTTGAGCAATTTTTTACGAAGAAATGCACAAGAAATTGGTGCAGATCGAGTAAAAAATAGCTCAACTTAGGTAAATGTGAGTTATATTCGGCATCCTTCACGACAAGTCAAAAGTAGTTTACACTTTGTTGATCTTGTATTTTGGCAGTGAAATTGGAAATTGCAAATTGGAAAAAATACAAAGATGTAGCTGCGTTACCTAATTTCAAATTTCTAATTTCCAGTTTCGACATCGGCATTCAATTCAATAATACACGCTTTTTCGAAAAAAGTGTAAACTGATTAATGAAGGATGCCTTGTATTTTAATAATTATATTTTTCGCAGGAGAGTAATATATCGAAATTTATTACCGCAATTACTTTGGTGATAGAATCATCATCATGGTACGGCCTTCAAATTTAGGATATTGCTCTACTACTGCAATATCATCAATTTCTTTAGCAATTTTTTCAAGCAAATTCCTGCCAAGCTCTGAAAGCGATATTTCTCGTCCCCTGAACATAACCGTAACTTTCACTTTATCTTTTTTTCCTATAAACTTTTTAATATGGCTAATCTTGATTTTCAGGTCATGTTCTCCGGTCTTGGGACGTATTTTTATCTCTTTAACCTGGAATGTGCTTTGTTTCTTCTTTGCTTCCTGTTTCTTTTTGGTCTGCTCATATTTATAGCGGCCGTAATCCATTATTTTGCATACAGGCGGGTTGGCATTAGGAGAAATTTCCACAAGATCAAGACCGAAATCACCGGCTGTCGCAAGAGCCTTATAGGTTGGTATAATACCTACCTGATTGCCATCAGGATCAATAACTCTAACCTCTCTCGCTCTTATATCTTTATTAATCTTTGTTTTATTGAACTTGTTTGGCCTATTTGTTTTCTTCGATATAACTATACTTTTTACCTCCTACAACAGCGATTTTTATTGATTTATTTGAGGTTAATACCAAGTTTAATTTATAACACGCTGGTTTTGTTATAGCTTGCTTGTTAACCGATTAATATAATTTTAACAAATATATAACAAAATAACGAAATGCAACAAAAAAATGTAACAAAAAATTACTGTCTGAGCGTATATCCGGCTAAAAGGCTGTCTTTCCAGTAAGTGTTTTTTTGATTTTCAAAATAGACCTTAAAAAGTTCCATGCTTTTATCTCGCAAAATATAAGGTATAATTTTAATTTTCCGCTTTTTGTAAAAAGGCGATAGCTTTGTCAAATCACACCTTGTACAACCTCCCATTACATCTTCGTAAGCGTAAACAATTTTGCCTATGCCACTTAAAACAATGGCGCTATAACACATAAGGCATGGTTCTAAAGTACAAAAGAGTATTATTTTACTTTTATCCACATTTTCCTTTAGTTCGGAAAGACGTCTTAATGCAGCCATTTCCGCATGGTCAATTTCATTTGTGTAGTTTCCGGTGGTGCCGGTTCGGGTGCCGGTAACTATAATGTTATTTTTATATGTGACTACGCAGCCAACCGGGAACTCGCCTGATTCTAACGCTTTTCTTGCTTCCTCAATCGCCTTTTCCATAAAGTATTTATAATCCATAGGTGCCTTAAATATACAGCAAATTACTTTTAATGTAAGCGTTCAAGTTTCAAGCCGTGAACGGCTATCTTTTAATTTTGCATATGGTGTTATCACAAAAACAGCTTCCATCAACTTCATAGACATACATAATTCTTGATTCAATTTCCGCCCTTTTTATCGGAACCGGATCAAAATGCTTATCAGCAGTCATAATACTTAGTTCGGATCTTGAAGGTATAGATTCAAAGCCACGGCCCATTACTTTTCCTGTTAAACCATCCAGAATATTCGTTTCTTCGCCATTTGTTACAACAACAACAGGCACCTGATATGATGCTACAAGCCTAGAGGCGGCCAATGCGGAGCGGTGCCTGGTTACCAAAGAACCCGGGGCATATTTGATTATCATACATACTTTTCCGGTTAAGCTAACCTTGAAATCAACTGTAACAATAGCACTTTTATTCGAAGCCTTTATATCAAGATCACAACGTGGTTTAATTTCATCTTTATGGTACCCTTTATCAGTTACCAGTATTTTAGCTAATTTTTGTCTATACCGCTCGTCATGGGTATCTGTTATGGTTTCACCGGTTATAAAATCGACAAGTTCGCCAAGTATTAGATGATGATTGTCCATATTAAAGCAGTTCACGGTTTACAGTTCACAGTTTACGACTGTTCAAAACATAAAACTGTTGCCTGGTTCCCATGCTCCGGCGTGGGAATCCATATGGTATGCATTCCCACGCTGGAGCATGGGAACGAGAAAAAATTTCCAGTTTCGACATTGGCATTCAATTCGATAATACACGCTTTTTCGAAAAAAGTGTAAACTGGTAAAAAAAGGATGCCATTTATTTCTTTACAATTAATTATGCCTGTGAATAATTAATATTATATTTTACACGTTAATTTATTTAGTGCCTGAACGAAAACTGCTAATTTTCCCAATTTCTGCGTCAGGCTTAAATTTTAATCCTCAAAATACTCAATGTATTCCTGTGGTTAAAATTTGCGCCTTCCTTGAACTTGAAAAAATTTTCTAGTTTTCATTCGGGCACTAGTTACGCTATTTTTATAATTAACTCAACAACAAAAGGTGGAGATTTATACTAAAAGTCTATGTTGATACGTGAGGATTTTGAAAATCGTGAAAGGACATTTATTTCTTCATTCGGCTGTCTTAGTTCGGAATCAAAGGGCCGAATAAGAGAGGAAGCGCCTTGCCCCATCCGCACCCCTTTTCAGAGAGACAGAGATAGAATCGTTTACTCCAATGCCTTCAGGCGGTTAAAGCACAAAACCCAGGTTTTTTTATCTCCCCTGGGCGATCATTATCGAACACGACTGACCCATACTCTTGAAGTGTCGGAAATAGCAAGAACAATCTCCAGGGCAATGCGTTTAAACGAAGATTTGGTTGAAGCCATTGCTCTCGGCCATGATCTTGGACATACACCATTTGGACATGGCGGAGAAACAGCTCTCAAAGAAATATATTCAGAAAGCTTTTCGCATAATGAGCAGAGCCTGCGTGTTGTGGATATTTTATGCAATAACGGGAAGGGACTTAATCTTACTTACGAGGTGCGTGATGGAATTTTGAAACATTCAAAAGGATTTGGGAATATTATGCCGAGCGATCCATCAGAGCAGGCATATACCATTGAGGGCAGAGTACTGCGTGTTTCCGATATAATTGCATACCTGAACCACGATCTTGATGATGCGATCAGGAGTGGTGTAATAAGTTCCGACCAGGTGCCTGAATCCTGCCTGAAAATAATTGGGCATTCGCATTCGGAGCGAGCCAGGACAATGATTGAAGATGTTATTTCATCCAGTGAAGTTATAGATGATGAATTATGCTTGCGCATCAGCGATAAAGTATATTCAGCGATGAAGACTTTAAGAGAGTTTCTTTATGAAAATGTATATCGTTCGCCTCAGGTACACAAAGAGTTTGTCAAGGCAAAAAAAATTCTTTCCGATCTATATTCCTTTTTTTTAAATAATGAAGATGATCTTCAAAGAGAACTTGAAAATATGGAAATGGCAGATTGCATGAATAACAGCCAATCCAGAGAAAGGGTTGTTTGTGATTTAATTGCCAGCATAACAGACAGATATGCTCTTAATCTTTATGAGAAAATCTTTTTCCCTTCTCCGCTTGTTTGAGCATGATGCCCTTAAATCTTGAACAAATTAGATCAAATCAAAACAAGTATTCGCCTTTTTTAAAAAGGCTGGGAACAATATGGGCGGATATGGGGAAAAAATATCAGGAAGTCGCTGATTATTATGGTTTTTTCTGTAATGGATGTGAGGATAATTGTTGTTATACCCGTTTTTATCATCATACACTTTTAGAATATCTTTTTATTATGAAAGGATACAGCGCTCTTGAACATGAAATACAGAATCAGGTGGCAGCGCGGGCTCTGCAAGTATGTGAAAGAACTATAGAGTATGACAAAACAGGAAAAACCGTACGATTATTATGCCCGCTGAATTTTGACGGTTTGTGCATATTATATGAATACCGTCCTATGATATGCAGGCTGCATGGTATTCCCCATCAGCTTCAAAGGCCAGGTCAAGGCATAGTGTATAGCCCTGGATGTGAAGCCTTTACAAAACAGTGTGAAGGGAAAGAATATATTAAATTTGACAGAACACCTTTTTATATTGAAATGGCTAAACTTGAAAGCCAGTTAAGAGAAGCAGTCGGTTTTGCGCAGAAGTTTAAAATGACCGTAGCGCAGATGTTGATCAAAATATATCGGCCGGAGGCTGACAAGAAGAAGGAAAGCAATGATAAAGTACAATAAGCCGAAACGGTACTTTGAAAAATCAGGGGTAGTTGATCCAAGGGCTTCCTATTATGTTTCCATGGAAAATGTTACGAATATGGATAAACAGGATATCAAAACCATGGTTGACCTGGGAAGATACTTTTCCATATTTGCCCCGAGACAGAGCGGCAAAACTACTTATTTTGAAGACTTTTGCCATAAGCTGAAAAAAGACACAACCTATATACCGATTCTTCTCAGTTTTCAGGACTACAAAGAGTTGGACAAGGCCACTTTTTATGACCTGATCCAGGAAGGAATCTACGAGCAGCTTTTGGAACGATTAGAGGAAGTCGATTGCGAAAAGATGGAAGCTGTGCGTGGTCTGTTAAGCACGCATCATATCAGCAATCATATCTTTTTACGAAAATTTTTTGAAAAATCGAAAAAGGTCATCCCTTCGAAGCGCATCATTATCTTCATTGATGAATTCGACGGCATCCCTATTGGGGAACTGGAGAACTTTCTAACATCTATCCGTGAACTATATCAAAAATACAAGAAGCGCACCGACAAGGCTCTTTACTCCGTGGGTCTGGTAGGCATACGCAACATTACCAAGCTGATTGTAGGCGGTGTCTCTCCATTTAACATCGCAGATCAGGTCAAACTCCCCCCATTTACCCTGAAAAATGTCCGTGATCTTTATGCTCAATATACAGAAGAAACAAACCAGCCCTTTACGAAAGAAGCAGTAAAAAAAGTATTTGATGAAACATCCGGACAACCCTGGCTGGTAAACCGGCTTGGAACTATTCTGACGGTTGACATAAAACCGCAAACCACAGATCCGATTACCAAAGAAGACGTAGAAAAAGCTGTCGAAATTCTTCTGTATGAAGAAAACAGCCATTTTGATAATATCACGGAAAAGGCCAAACAATACAAAGAAACATTCATAGACATTGTTTTTGATGGGGTTGAA
>JAYEFW010000443.1:4767-6745 GCA_034658795.1 Thermodesulfobacteriota bacterium | reverse complement strand
AAACTTTTCTTACCTGTTATCGCATTAAAGTAGGACTCCATGAATACTTCAGGGGTAAAGAATATTCTGATTTCAAGTATGGCTGACCGTCGTTGATTGATGAGAAACTCTACGTCGGGAAATTGCTTCTTGAACAAATTGCACAGTTCATCTCTAACTGCATCCAGGGAGATCACAAGCGTTCCTCAAGCTGGCGAATAATTCTCAACCGAAGCCATTTTTCTGTGATAAGGTCATCCCATACCATTGCATCTTTTTCCAGTGGATAGGAAAACGGGTCTCCGAGTTCTCCGGAATCTAACTTTGATTTGAATTTTTCATAAGATGTGCCGTATTTAATTTCCAGCTTCATAATTTCTTCCTCGCATTTTCGCAAGAGCTCTTTCAATCCCATATTGAAAATTCTAACGGCTTCCGTTTCCGGATCAGATCCAAGACCGTGTATCATGTCTCTCAATGTTGGTTCTATTGTAATCAATGACATACTTGTTCCTCTTTATAGAATAGGCACGAACTCACACGGACAAGCTGTGAAATGCCTGTCGCATTTACCAGCAGGGATATTTTGTTCGGACGACTTGTCCGAACGAAAACTGCATCGCTTCGCGAAAAATTTGTTTGTCTGTGTGTGTGGCTAAAATTCCTTACTTCCTGCTATTTTTATCCTTCTACAAACCTGCAAAGGCACTAATTTTCTGATTAAAAAAGCTCAATACTGCAATCCAAGTGCTTTGATCAGGGCTTGACGTGCATGTGATTCCCCATGGACGAGGCGGATTTGTTCAGGGGGCTGAGGCATGGAATTTACCCAGTTGACAAGCATGCGCTGATCCGCATGGGCTGAGTAACCTGTCAGGGTATGGATGCCTGCTTTAACAGGTGTTTGTTTTTCAATCATCCGTCTGCCTGGTGTTCCTTCTGTCTGGTATCCCACAAAGAATATATCATTTTTTGGATCTTCGAGTCCGTGTTTTAAATGATCTACAATACGTCCGCCGGTGCACATGCCGCTTCCGGCTATGATTATGGCAGGACCGGTGATGTTAAGCAGTTTTTTATGGTCACGATATTTTTGAACCGCATAAAGGTTTTTAAAATCAATTGGGTGGTCGTTCTTTGATTTGAGTGTTTTTGCTTCTTTATCCCAAAATTCTTCAAGAGTTGAATAGATTTTTGTAATCTTAAGTCCAAGGGGAGAATCCACAAATACCGGAACCTTTGTTTCAATCCTGTCCAGTTCATATATCAGTTCCTGGGTTCTTCCAAGGGAAAATGCCGGGATATAAACTATGCCTTTGTCTGCAAGAGCTTTATGGAGTAATTTATCTAAGGCTGCAACCCTGTCTTTTCTGTTGGTATGATTTCGATCTCCATAGGTGGATTCCATGACAAGAAGATCACAGGCATCTGGCGGGTCAGGGTCCGGCAGTATGGGTGTGTCTGTGCATCCAAGGTCTCCTGAGAATATTATCTTATAGTCTTTGGAGTTATGGCCAGGGATAGTGAACAGGATAAAACAGGATCCCAGGATATGTCCGGCATTGCTCAGTTTAAATGTTATACCTTGTTTCAAGGAAAAGATTTCATAGAGTTCAAATCCCCACGACAGATCATCAATCTGCTCTTCCATTGTGTGTATCTCTTTGTCAGTTCTGTTGGAAAAAGACATGGCATCATGGAGCATGGGGATTAACAGTGCTTTGGTAGCATGGGTACAGATGATCTCGCCCTGGAATCCTGCATCAATGATATCCGGCACTCGGCCGATGTGATCAATGTGGGCATGGGTCAAAAACAGATAGTCTATTTTATCGGGTTGAACAGGAAACTGGTCAAAGGCTAATTCAGGGTCATGGCCGTATGACTTGCCGCAGTCCACGAGGATGTTTATGCTGTTGGAGGGCTCAGGATTTGCCTGTAACAGGTGACAGGACCCGGTGACACAATTTTTTGCTCCAAGATGGGTAATTTTCATGGG
>JAYEFW010000443.1:0-4667 GCA_034658795.1 Thermodesulfobacteriota bacterium | reverse complement strand
TTTTCATGGGTTTGTTGGGTTGCTTGGGTTGGTCCGGTGGATCATAAAAGATTTAAACTTAATTTAATGGCACGGTTGACTTCTTCCATCTTTTTTGCGCTGATCCGGCCGAGTCTTTTTTCCAGCCTCTCTTTGGATATGGTAAGTATCTGACCTGTTTTTACGATAGATGGACGTTCTAATCCTCCTTCAGGTGGATTAACTTTGACGTTCATGGGATAGATTTTAACGGAAGCTGAAATGGCTGCCACAATTGTGGTGGAGGCTTTTTCATTGCCAATGTCATTCTGGATAACAAGCGCTGGTCTTTTGCCAGGCTGTTCGCTTCCCCTGGCAGGATTCCAGTTTACAAGCCACACCTCGCCATGCGCAGGAAAGCCCTTCACGATAGAATCTCCTTTTGGGCGTGAAATGTTGTTGTATCGGCAAATTCCCTGTCTTCCCTGGCCATTTCAACATATCCTTTGGCCATCGATTCTTCGGTCCTTTTTTTGAACCACAATCTGAAGGCCTCCTGTGCCAACTGGCTCTTCGCCATGTTGCAGGCTTCTGCCGCCTTCTCAATGGCCTCAAATATCTCCATATCTATGGTTACACTCATTTTTTTCTTGGTTCTCATGCGATTGCTCCATTTATCTTACTTTTTACAAGATAATACATCGCCTAAATAGTCGTGTCAAGAATTATTGGGTTATTTGGGTTTGTTTAATTGTGAATCAGGGAGTCTTTTCAACCACCCATTCACCCACATTCCTGTTTGTAAATTCAACTCCGAAAAGATAAATCTTTTTCCCTTCACCCTGGTATTTCTCAAAATATCCTTTGTCTTTGATTTGATTTAAAGCCTGGTCTTTGTCCCCATTGAATTTAAATTCAAAGATATAGATATCCTTATCGATAATAACAGCGTCTATCCTTCCCTTGTTTGTTTTTACTTCCGCTTCTACTTTTAAGCCGATAAGAGAAAATATCAGGTAAAAAACCGTCTGGTAATATTTCTCTTTTTTTATGTGAAGATCATAAGGAATATCGGCAAAAAAGATTTTCAGGGTATCAAAGAATGTCTCAAAATCCTGATCTCTTAAGGTATCAATCAGTTTCCATGCATATCCGTGAACCAGCTCACTTTCCACAAAGGAATATGCTTCTGCCAAACACTCGGTCATTGAGTTTTTAACCTCAAAATTCGGATACGCAAGAGTATATTCCATCCTTTCCTTATTGTATCCCGTAATTGTCAGATAACCGGTCTGAAAGAGTATCGGTATAATTTTTAGATTCTCTATTTCGTATGAGCTGAATGCTGATTCACTTATGTTGACTCCATCTAATCCGGTTAAATCAAAATCTTTTTCTTTGATCAGTTTAATCAGAAAACTCGGTGTCGCGCTTTCAAACCAGTAGTTGCCGAATCGAGCATTGTCGAACAGAAGAAGCATTGAAAAGGGGTTAAAGACCTTTTCACAACTTCTGCTGAAACAAAAACCATCATACCAGCATGTTATCTTTTCAATCAGTTCGGATTTGCCAACACCTTCTGTTTTAGTGAACTGATCTATATATTCTTTAAAACCACTCTCCATCTCCTCTCCTGTTATCCCGAGAAGCGATGAATACCTGGTGTCCATGGAAATATCTTTCAAGTTGTTCAACCCGCTGAAGACTCCTGCCTTTGAAAACTTGCTCACCCCTGTTAAAAGCACAAACCTTATATATTCATCACAGGCTTTTATAATGGTATAAAAGCCTTTTAAAATTTCACGAAGCTCAATGGCCAGCTCTTTGTTTTCAATATTGTCAATGATCGGCTTGTCATATTCATCAATGAGGACAACAACTTTATTGATCCCGCTCAGTTTGGTTAAAAGTTCATCAAACTTGATATCATATTGCGTCTGTTCAAGGGTGATTCCGTAAAGCAACGCTGTTTTATCAAGCTGATATACAATATAGTTTATCAGTTCATCGCTGTTTCGTGCCTTTGATTTGCTGAAATCTATCCTTACGACCGGGTGCTTTTTCCACGCATAATCCGCCTCGTATATCCACAGCCCCTTAAACAGCTCTTTGTTCCCTTCAAATATCTCATTTAATGTGGAAATGAGCAGACTTTTGCCGAATCTTCGCGGCCTGGAGAGAAAATAAACACCTTTCGGATTTTTCACCAGATCGAATATTTTCTCTGTCTTGTCGACGTAAAGATAATCGTTTTGAACGATATCCCGAAATGTCTGTATTCCTATTGGAAGTTTTTTCATAGGTTGCTTGGGTTGCTTGTCACCGTTTGTTCCAAATAGTGATGGCAGGTGATAAAGCCGCATTCCTTGAACGTCTCTATAAACGATGCCAACTTGGATGCAGTTTTGTTTAGATTGACGTAGTGTCTGAATTTGAAAAAGGTAGAGGCGTTGTTTACCCTGGGCTGTTCCGGATCGATTTCCCAGGGGTGCAAATACAACAAATAGGTTTTTTCGCTGTTTAATATTGATTTAACTCCCATTCTAAAAAGAAAACAGGGGATCAGGCGAAAGTATGCACCTCCTCCAAAAGGAAAGATGTGGTTCCAAAGTTTAATATTGCTGATCGGAAGTTCATATAGGATTGATGATTGATGATTGATGATTGATGCTTTAGTGGAAGTTGCATGATCGGTTTTGGGAATTTGAAATGCGATGCCTTTTCTTCCATTTTGAGACAGGGATAGCTGTCCGTATCGGCCATGCATACTAAAGGAATTGTAACTTGAATCGTACAGGTAGCCGCAGTCCTGGATGATTTTCAGGATATCTTTGTCGATGGAAAAACTTGGCGCTCGGTAGCCGTAAATTGGTGCGCTGATGATGTCCTCCAGCATTTTTTTACTGTCAGCAAGATCTGTCTTTAACTCCTCATGCGACTGCTGATTGCAGAGGTTGTGGGTATAGCCGTGGGAGGCCACTTCATGGCCGCGTGCATGAATCTCGCGGACCAGGTGTGGCAGACGTTCTGCGATCCAGCCGAGAATAAAGAAGGTAGCTTTTGGGTTTGTTGGGTTTGACTGCTGACTATCCAGGAGGTCGAAAATCTTGTGGGTGTTTTTCTCGACTCGCAGTTCATATGAATCCCACGAAGAAAAGGGGATGTATTGCTTGAAGTTTTCAACCTGAAACCAGTCTTCAACATCGATTGTTATGAGAATGTGGTTCATTGGGTTACTTGATTTATTCGGTTAAGCGGATTGGTTCTGATGGGGATAATGTTAAGGTTATTAGACCTCTGTTTTCTTCATAATCATTTGTATCAATGCTTGAATCAACTGTACGATATGAATATTCAAACCTTAAAGACATCCATCTCAAGGGATGCAATGTCAAGGCTGCACCTGCTCTTGTTGTCTTGTCATTTCTTTCAGTAGAAAGATCTATATATTTATCTTTTCTATAAAACCCATAAATATCACCGCTAATATACCTGGTAAATGCATAGTCCGCAGTGCATCCGCTTTCATAATATTTATCTGTTCCGAGATTTTCAGCACCAAAAAAGGATTCATCATAACCTCCGGAACCAGTTATATGTATTGAACCTCTCTCAAAAATTTTTTCGATCTCTCCCTCTGCTGATAAACCACTATTTTCGTCATTACTCACATTTTCAGTATCCAGTATATAATATCCTACGTTTAGATGTAAGTTTATATCTTCAGCAACTGAATAATTAAAACCAGCCAAAGGATTATAGATGTGATAATTGTTGGTAGTTCCTTGTATATAATCCATGTAAGTATGGTCATACTGAACAAATATATCAAAATGCCTTGTAAAACCTTTGAGCAACCTTAGACTGCCGAACCAGTTATCAAAATCATTTGACACGTCAAATTCGCCTCTTGTATATGAGCTGTTTAACTCAAAACCCCATTTGTGAGGTACAAACCAGTAAGTCAGGTTTATAGAGGGGTTATACCTTTTGTTGTCTTCAATATCCGGATCATCATTTTTAAGGAAACTGTAAACAAATCCCAGAGATACTGAATCAGATTCGCCAAACTGATGACTAAGCTTTACGCCTGATGAATTTGTGTAGTAATATCGTCTGCTTCTTCTAATGGTTGTATCTACTTCTGTGAAGTCTTCAATTTCTGTGACAGGTTCTTCGGTATGCAAAAATGTATCATTTATTTCAAGCCTGGTATTTCTTGAAATTCCGATCCAACAATCAAATGCAGCTCTATGGCTCCACGCATCGTTATCAGAATATCTGTCGTGCAAAATGTATGAAGGGTCATAAGAGATTGACATACCATTACTTCTCCCAAGCACTTCAGCAGTAAAACCTATTGAGGTGGTCGTAATATATTCATGCTCTTTATTATCATCTGTTAGAAAATGGTTGTCTGTATATTCTTCACTTACTGAAATTATAGGTGTGAATGTCGCCTGGTAACTGTCGGCATTTGATATTGTAAATAAAAGCAAATAACTCACTGCAAATAAAAATAAATAATATTTGTTTTTCATGGTTACAATATCCTTCTGAAAAATTAAGGAACGGGGACGAAACAACTTCCCCAAGTAGGCGCATAGATTTGGGTCAAATTTGTTCGATCTCAAATCACAAAAGTTGATGGAATAGCAGGCTATTTTGATATTTTTGTGATTTGAGATCGGGCAAAGGTGGCCTGAAGC
>JAYEFW010000442.1:9556-23663 GCA_034658795.1 Thermodesulfobacteriota bacterium | reverse complement strand
ATAAAATCTGCCTTAAAAATCGCCATAGAATTTAACATATACGCCTATGATGCCTATTTTTTAGAATGTGCCGATAACCTTCGAAGTCCATTACTTACCCTCGACCGTGGCATGAAACGGATTGCCAGGGAAATGGGGATTGCAATTTTGGAGTAAATATCATGAAAGTATATACTTATTCTGAAGCGAGACAACGTCTCGCCAATATACTTAATATCGCCCGAACTGAAGAAGTTATTATAAAAAGGAGAGGCGGGGAAACTTTCTCAATCATTTTTAGAAAAAGTGCAAAATCACCATTTGATGTTCCAGGTATTAAAACCAAAGCAACCACAAACGACATTCTTGATGCAGTTAAAGAATCAAGAGAACGATTTGCCGATAGGGATAGGGACACCCATCGCTGAGCGCCCCGTCCACACCACCGGACATGCGTTACGACATGAAGTCGCTGATTATATTGCTGATCTTCGAATCAGCCTGCCATTCCACCGGCGCCGGCCATTTCCCCTGATCCACATCAGCCCGCAGGTTAAATCGATATCTTCAATATTTATAGCGATCAGGGTCGATGTCCGCAACCCAAGTATGCCCAGCAGCATGATGATTTCTCCTTTTTGACCATTAAATCATGCTTCATCGTTAAATGCCCATTAATAAAAGACAAATTGCGCTAACTGCGTGGTTTTGTGGGTTATGCATATAAGGAATTTAGAATAATGGCAAATTTACATAAAATTCGACAGAGAATAATTGAACGGAATTATTATCTTTCATCCCATGCTGAAGAAGAAATGCTAAACGATGATCTCGAACGTAAAGATGTAGAAAATGCCATTTTAAAAGGGTGGATAGAAAAAAAGATGACACGGGATGTTCGTGGAACGAGGTATCGTATAGAAGGCTCGGCAATGGACGGAAGGCTAATTCATGTATTGTGCCGATTTCGAGAAAATACAAATCTTGTAATTGTAACCGTATACGCTTTATAGGTGAACTTATGTTATGTGAATTCTGTGGTGGAGAGACAAAGAAAAAAAAGGTAAAGCGTCAACATTGGCTCAACAAAAAGCTATACATCGTCGAAGACGTTGATGCTGAAATATGCGCTGAATGCGGAGAAAGATATTTTCATGCAAAAACACTTGATGCAATTGATGATTATCTTTCTAAAAAACATACCGTAAAAGCACACATTGACGTTGAGATAGTAAGCTTTAGCCAAGCGGTGGCATAACCAGTCGCTGAGGCTGACCGCAAAAGGTTCGGCGGTTTTTAGGAAGAGCGTCTCCCGCGCGGGGTTTGTGGGAAATCGACACTGCATTGTTGTCTAATATACCAGACAATATTTACATAAAGATTGACTAACATACTGGACAATACAAGGTTTGTCCCCCTCTGAGAGTGGCTTATGAGCAGGGACTTTTTTTGAAGGAAAGGAGGTAAAATACATGAAAGTACGGAAATCTATGCTTGCGGGAAGCTGGTATCCAGCCGGTGCTTCAGAATGCGAAAGAGAAATAAACAATTTTCTTAATGATGCCACTGTTAGCCCTTCATCAAAAAATAAATTGACAGGAGGAATTGTACCCCATGCAGGGTGGTATTATTCAGGCAGTATTGCCTGTAATGTAATAAATTATCTTAAAAAAGGAGATAGCCCCGATGTTTTTGTAATTTTTGGAATGCATCTGGGGCATGAATCTCCTTGCTACATTATGAAAGAAGGAATATGGGAAACTCCTTTTGGTGATATTCAAATAGAAAAAGAGATTGCAGGAGAACTTGTTGAAAGATTTAACTTCAATGTCGAAACGCCTGAATATTTTACAGAAGACAATACAATAGAACTCCAGCTTCCTTTTATAAAATACTTGTTTGGAGATGTTAAAATTGTACCTGTAGGTGTACCTCCTGCAAAAAAATCCCTTGAAATAGGAAGAGCGGCTGCAGATATTTCAACCAAGCTGGGCCTGAATATTAAAGTCATTGGATCAACCGACCTCACACATTATGGTTTAAACTATGGTTTTATGCCCGAAGGAACCGGTCATTCAGCAGTTGACTGGGTACGTAAAGTCAATGATAAAAAAATAATTGAAATTATGCTCGAAATGGATCCGGACAAAGTTATAAGCGAAGCCTTAAAACACCAAAATGCTTGTTGCTCCGGGGCTGCAGCAACAGCAATTGCTGCCGCAAAACAGCTTGGTGCCGATCATGCAGATGCTATAGTTTATGCAACAAGTTATGACAAAAGGCCGAGTGACAGTTTTGTGGGATATGCAGGGATAGTGTTTTGAAAAATTAAAAAAACGGTAACACTTTAGCGCTTTTAAATATTATTTTTTGGACAGCTTGCTATATTGCAGTACGTTTGATTTCAACTTTCCGTTCACCAGAATTAATAATTAAACCTAAAAAACCATAACCCATTTGGTTGTAAACTCTGTACGTACAACTAATGATTTTTCCAGTCAATTCTTTGTATTTCATTTCTAAGCATATGATTAACTGGATAGCTAAAGTAAGACTTAACCTTGTTTGTTCACTTGAAACAAAATCTTGTTTATCCTGTTATCCTGTCAGAGTCTTTTTAAAAAGGCTAAATTGTTACAAAAAATGAAATAATTGATTTTAATGCCTCATTTCGTGCCATTGGCTGTGAAAAATAATGATCTACATCCAAAGAATGGAAGGTGACCTGTGGGCATAATCGTTTAATATCATTCTCATAATTTTTTTTGAAACCAGTATCAAAAATTTCCAAAATTCTATCTTTACGAGCATAAAGACATAAAACAGGAGTTTTATCCAAACACACACCATGCAAAGGCTCCCAGGTAAATAATTCTGATACAATTCTAAACAGGCTGGTTCTCCTCCGTTCTAATACACCAAAATAATTCTCATTTTTTTCAATTCCCGGGAACAGGAAGTCCATGTAATAGCTGACCGCCTCTATTGTTTTTTTAAGACTTTTATTAGGCGAAAATTTCTCCCGGTAATATGAAAAAAAAGAATTTATAACTGACTTAAGACATAATTTTGAAATTGCATTTATCAGCACCAGCCTTTTAAAAGGTTCCTTTAGGCTGTGAGCCGCATACAGGATGGGTATCGCGGAATAACAAGAAGCTATGCCGTATAAAGGCAAACTTTCTTTTTGGCTCAGCCTGAATACATGTAAAAGCATATGCAAGGTATCCTGATTGGAAGATTTAAGTGAAAATTTATCTGATGAGCCTCCATGACCGGAAAAGTTAAAAGAGATAAGGTCATATTTCTTGCGAATTAACCAGCGAAAGGAAATTACCTGTTGTGATAATTTGCCGCCTATCAGTGGAGGAACAAATATAAGACCCTTTGGGGAAGCATTTCTTATACGACCCCACTCAATGCTCTTATTTTTTTCAGTATTTAGATAACCCTTTTCAAAAATTGTCTTCATATAAAACTTGATGAATTTGTCTTTTTAAGAATTCATAATATTGACATGTTATCTAATAGCAATTACAGTAACGTAAAAGTTCACCACGGATTTTCACGGAATTACACTGAATTATCGTAACTGTTCAGGTTATTAGGTTCACGGTTGGTTGCCTTGTTCAATTTTTATCGCTCTCTAACCGTGAACTCTGGAACTGTGAACCTGAGTAGTTACACTTACTCATTGCTTTCAATTTTCAGTGAAACTCCGTGTCGTTCCGTGGTGAACTTTTACGGATAAAACAATTCCCCGGAGGCCAATTGTGTACTCAAAAATACTAATACTTCGCTTTCCAAAAACTATGGTTCAAAAACCTATAGTTTGTTACCTCGTTAAAGATTATGATCTTACTTTTAATATCCTTAATGCCACAGTACTTCCCAGAAAAGAGGGAGTTATGGTTCTCGAACTATCAGGAACCAGAAAAAACTTCAGAGAAGGTGTACAATATCTCAAGACTGAAGGAGTACACGTTCAGAATGCATCCCAGGAAGTAAAGCATGATAATAAAAAATGCACGCACTGCGGAGCATGTACTGCTGTCTGCCCAACCGGCGCTCTATCCATTCAAAGGCCCGAAATGAATATTGTCTTTGATCAAAAAAAATGCAGCGTATGTGAACTTTGCGTACCCGCCTGCCCCCCCAGGGCAATGGAAGTTCGCCCTACAAAGAACGTTTTTTTTGAATGAAACAGTTAACGGCCATAGCGATAAGCGGCGGCGTAGATTCTCTAACAGCAGCGTATTTATTAAAAAAACAGGGCATTAAACTCATTGGTATCCATTTTATAACCGGATATGAAACCAGGCCTACTTATCATACGAATATTAAAGATCCTGCAAACCCGGAAACAAATTTATATGCAACAACTCCCTCAAGCACAAAAGATTACATTTACCAAAATATCTCTAACATAGCCGAACAACTTGGCATTTGTATTGAAATTATCGACTGTAGCGCTGAATTTAAAAAAAATGTTGTCGATAATTTTATACAAACCTATAAGGCCGGCAAAACCCCCAACCCATGCATGGTATGCAATAGCTCAATTAAATTTGGGACTGTTCTGGATTTTGCCGGCAAAATGGGAGCCACTCATATCGCAACAGGGCATTATGCCAGAGTAATAAAAGACAGAAAAAACAGGTGCCACCTTCTTAAAGGTATTGATCCGCAAAAAGATCAGTCTTATTTTCTTGCTTTATTAGAGCAAAAACAACTTGCCGCTGCCTGCTTTCCTCTTGGTAATTTGACGAAATCAGAAGTTCTAAAAATCAGTAAAAAAAAAGGACTTAAACCAATTGCAAGTAGAGAAAGCCAGGACATCTGCTTTATCAAAGACAATAATTATGGATATTTCCTTGAACAACAACAAGGATTTAAACCAAAGCCGGGGCTAATAAAAGATCTTAACGGCAACCTTTTGGGCAAACACAAAGGTTTGCATCTTTATACTATTGGCCAAAGGAAAGGCATAAACTGCCCTGCTTCCGAGCCTTATTATGTTGTAAGCATTGATATAAAGCGAAATATTTTGATAGTCGGTTCTAAAAAAGATTTACTATTAAAAAAATGTAACGTTATAAAAATAAACTGGATAAATCAAGAACCGACTTCTTTGATAAAAGTTTATGTCCGTATAAGATACCGTCACAAAGCAGTAGAGGCCGGTCTTTTACCAATCGGAAAACAAACGGCAATTGTAAAATTTAAAAATCCTCAACTATCAATAACTCCCGGACAGGGCGCTGTATTCTATATAGGAGATGAAGTAATCGGCGGCGGCTGGATTGAAAGCTAAAAAATTAACTTATGCAAAATTACTCCATCAAAACATTAGGCTGTAAAGTAAATCATTGCGAGTCAGAATCCATAATTCAGCTCTTGAAGGAGTCGGGATGGACTTCTGTCCCTTTAGGAGAAGATGCAGGGTTTTGTATAATAAATACATGCACCGTTACCCGAAAAGCAGCCATGCAGTCACGGCAGGCAGTAAGACTTGCAATACGATCTAACCCACGTGCACGTATAATTGTTACAGGCTGCTATGCGCAAACCGAACCCGATGATATTAAAAAAATCAAAGGAGTACATTATATAATCGGCCATGCCGGCAAACATAAAATCCCGGAAATAATTACATCAACAGAAGAAAAAGATTTTGTATTTCCTGTAACCATTTACAATGACATAATTAATGAAAAAACTTTCAAACAAATGCCTGTTGCGCTTGGGGAAAGAACAAGGCCTTTTCTAAAAATACAGGACGGCTGCAACGCTTTTTGCTCCTACTGCATTGTTCCTTACGCCAGAGGCCGCAGCCGCAGCATGCCTTTGGAAAACATATTAGATAATATCATCCGGATTAAAAAATCCGGATACAGGGAAGTCGTCCTTTCCGGCATACACCTTGGCCGCTATGGACTCGATCTCTCACCGCAAACTAATTTAACAGAACTCATAAAACATATAAATAAGTCAAGGGCTATTGAGCGCGTCAGGCTAAGCTCAATAGAACCTCTTGAATTAACTGAAGCCATTATAAAAACAGTAGCTGAGTCAGATATTTTCTGCCGTCATTTCCATATTCCTTTGCAGAGCGGAGATGATTTAATATTAAAAAAGATGCGACGGCCATATACAAGATCAATGTTCAGAAAGTTACTATATAGAATTCATGAATTAATACCTGATGCCGCAATAGGAGTTGATACTATTATAGGATTTCCGGGCGAAACTGAGGAAGCCTTTGAAAATACATATAATCTAATTGAAGAACTGCCGGCAACCTATCTCCATGTCTTTCCTTTTTCATCCCGCAAAGGAACACCGGCAAGCAGCTTCCCGGATAAAGTACCATCAAAGATTATTAAAGAAAGATGTAAAATAATGCGTGATCTGGGAAATATCAAAAAAAAGAAATTTTACAAAAAAAATATCGGGAAAAAGGTTGAAGTTCTTATAGAGGCAAAAAGAGACAAAGCAACAGGCTTTTTAAAAGGTATGACTTTAAATTATTTGCCGATATTTTTGAGCGGAAACGATGATTTGAAAAATACAATAGTTGATGCTGAAATTGAAAAAATAAATAACGATAATTCTTTATTCGGAACTATTTGAGTAGCCGTTCACGGCTTGAAACTTGAAATTGGAAAGTAGAAATTAGAGAGAGATTAAAATGGAAATTGGGAAAAACAGAAGGATGTAAATGCGTTATCTAATTTCGAATTTCGAATTTCCAGTTTTGGCATCCGATTTTCAGCTTGATAATACATCCTATTTCGGGAAAAATTGTAAACTTGTGAATGAAGGACGCCCTATTTGATTCCCTTTTCTTTTTTTATGGTTTCATACGCCCCTTGAATCTCCCGGAATTTATCATTAGCAAATTTTGTAAACTCTTCAGGAAGACCCTTTGATGCAATCTTATCAGGATGGTATTCTAATACCAGTTTTCTGTACTGCTTTTTTATCTGAGCATCTGAATCGTTTCCGCTGCATCCGAGAATTGCATAATATTTTTCAAAATCTTTAATATATCTGGACTTAAGTTTACTGTATTCCGCATCATTGAAGTTGAATACTCTTGCAGCAGAGTGAATAAGCTGTTCTTCACTCTCACTAAGGACTCCATCAGCAACAGATACTCTAAAAAGCATATCCATCATAAGTTCCAGGAGCTGAGGCTGTCTGCTGAACTGCATGTAGAACTGATTCGCAAAATCATGGAAGGTCTCCTGAGATCTGCTAGCTGCATGAAAAATGTTCATGGCAAGCCTTCTGCTTTCAAGATTAAGATTTAAATCTTTAATCATAAAGTCCTCTATGGAGTTAATTTCTTCCTTTGATATGCTGCCATCAGCTTTAGCAAGCTTTGCAAGCATTGAAAATGCCGCTATAAAAAAAGTAAACTGAGCCTCTTCGCCAGATGAAAAACGTGTATTATCATTAATATAGCGTTGCTTACCGTTTGAATCAAATGTATGTCCAAATGCAGCTCCTGCGACAGCACCGAGAGGGCCGCCTAATGCAAATCCTATAGTTCCTCCAACAACTTTTCCAAACCAACCCATATTATTATACTTCTCCTTAAAAAATTTATTCGTTTATAATGCAAGAATTAATAAATTAATGCATTATAAGAAATTTACAAACTCAAAAATGATTCCGAATTATAGTATAATTACATCAAAGATGTCCCCTTAGCACATCCCCTCCTATATTCTCTTACTGTAACCGTTCATGGTGAAACTTGAAATTGGGGAGAGATGAAATAGAAATTGGAAAGAACAGTACAAAAGCATAAAGGCCAAATTTCTAATTTCTAATTTCAATGTCTCGTGAACGCTTATCTCTTACTTTAATCCGCTGAAATCAATACCAATGAGAATTATTTTGATCTTATGAGCATATTTTTCATTGACAGCAATCAATGCAAGGTTTATATTATGCTCAAATGAGCGTAATTGGAGAGAATATTCAATGCCCAGACCCAAAAAGCCCAGATTTGTATCCGCCTATCCGGCCATCGCTGCTTTTGTTCCTCAGGGCGTGACCGTTATCGGCGAGATTTTTATGTCCGTGGAAGAACTGGAAGCCATTAGGCTAAGCGATTTTGAACACCTGGACCAGGAAACGGCCGCAAATATGATGGAGGTATCCCGGCATACCTACGGCCGAATTCTTGCCAATGCCCGCAGCATCGTAGCAGAAGCACTGGTTACCGGAAAAGCCCTGAAAATCGGGGGCGGTGCATATGAATTTCGCGGCATGGGCGGGCGTCGACGCAGAAGAGGGCATGGAAGGAGGTGAGCAATATGCCACAAGAAGATAGAACAGGCCCCCAGGGCCAGGGTCCGAAGACTGGACGAGGCCTGGGGAAATGTGTTCCTAAAGGCGGAAATCCCGCACCGCAAGGTCAAGGACGTGGTGCTGGCAGGGGTCAAGGCCAGGGAGCAGGCAGGGGTGCCGGCCGAGGTCAGGGAAAAGGCAGAGGTGCGGGACAAGGCCGCGGTAGCGGACGGTAAAAGGTAATCATTCAATCCAAAACAAAATTACATTGAGGGCTCGGTCAAAAATAACCTGGTAGAATTTGCGCCCGAATTTGCCGTAGATTTAATCGATCTGATTGAGCAAAACCGCAGGAATAACGGGTTATTTCGAGGATTTTTGTGATTGAAGATCGGTTAAAGATATGGTGAAGTCGGGATGCAAAAATGCCAAGTTGTTTTTTACCGAGCCCTAAGGAGGTAATACTATGCCAGGATTTGATCGAACAGGTCCGATGGGTGCCGGTCCCATGACCGGCGGAGCCAGGGGCCTTTGTAATTCTGCAAATGCGGGATACAATCCCAGGTTCTCTGAAGGTTTTAGCTATGGTAGAGGTTTAGGGCTAAGACGCGGATTTCGAGGTGGATTCGGCCCTAACAGGGGTTTGGGACGCGGCTTTGGCAGGGGTTACGAATGGTATCCGCCTGCTGTTGGCCCGGCCTATCCGGCGGACGCATCCGATGAGATAGACATGCTAAAGGCTGACGCCAATTACATGAAAAAATCATTGGATACTATCAATAAACGAATTGAGGAATTGGAAAAGAAACCTTCCGCATCATCTTAATTGAACCGCAATGCTGGGAGGCTGCATGAATTAAGGGGTGGTAAATATACTGCCCCTTAATTTTTTACTCGACCTGCGATTTATTTAGATCAGCGTGTAAAAAATGCAAGAATGCCATGTAGAAAAGCGCAAACAAATAAAATAATTCCTGTTTTTTTGTGAATTCCAAACGATACCTTAATTAAACGCAAACCTGTTCCAAGCTGAAAAACAAGTAAAATAAAATTACAAATTCCGAGAATCAAGATAATCGACAATCCGCCGATCTTCATAAATAGACCTCCTGAAGGCTAGTTTATTTTATAAAAACCTTTTTTGTCGCCTTTTTTTTGCTTCCGTGGATATTACAGCTTGCTTCAGCTTGAATTATTACGTCATCAGTTACTATGTATTTAATTTCCTTGGTAAAGTTTTTAGCTTTAGGTCTTTTATACTTATACTTACCATAGTCCCATCTTGCTATTTCTTCACCATTAACCTTTATAGAAACCCATTTTGTATAATGAAAATAATTATTGGCGCTGTGTGTAACATGGACTTTTATTGTGATTTCAGTTCCTCTTTCAACTGAATTTGGAGCTTCCAGTGAAACCGAGGACTGATTCGCAAAAGCTGCGCCTGATGAAATAAAAAAAATAAATACAGCCACTACTAACTCTATTTTCAATTTTTTCATAATCAGTTACTCCTAAAGTAAATTTGCTTGACAGCTTAACAATGAATTACTCTATTTGCAACTAAGTTAAGGAACGTGGACGAAATAACTTACTCAACTATGCATCACAGCTTCAGGCCACCTTTGCCCGATCTCAAATCACAAAAATATCAAAATAGCCTGCTATTCCATCAACTTTTGTGATCTGAGATCGAACAAATCTGACCCAAATCTATGCGCCTACTTGTGGAAGTTAATTCGTCCACGTTCCTAAGCGATTTTTTGCGAAGAAATGTGCTAAGATCTTGATGCAGCAAGGTTTGTGAAAAGCGCAGGTATACCAATGGATATGTCGAGACTTTTCGCAAGTCCTTGATGCGCAAAAGATTGGTGCAGGTCGAGTAAAAAATCGCTTAATTTAGGTATAATATATAATTATTGATTTTCACATCTAAAAAGGACTATAGATTAAAAATAAAATTTCAAATTAAGAAGGCATGATGCCGGCCTATGAGCCAAGGCTAACGAAAGAAAGTTAACCCTGAACCCTAAGGATTTGCGTGAGCTTAAAACGTTCCATAAAAAGCGGATTCGGATTTGGCCTGACATCCGCTATAATTACGACTCTTGGTTTAATTGTTGGGTTATACTCGGGTGCTCACTCAAGGGAAGTTATCATAGGCGGCATATTGACAATAGCTGTTGCCGATGCGTTATCTGATGCCCTTGGTGTTCATATTGCCGAGGAATCAAAAAAACATCCGACTATAGAAATATGGGAAGCCACACTTTCAACTCTGTTTTCTAAATTCGTTTTTGCAATAACCTTCCTGTTGCCGATGTTGATTTTCTCTCTTAAACAGGCAATTGTTGTCAGCATAGTATGGGGACTTCTTCTGTTGAGTGTTTTCAGTATTTACGTTGCAAATGAACGCGGGGTAAATCCATGGAAGGTAGTAATGGAACATATCTCTATTGCCGTGTTAGTCATATTCCTTACGTATTATGTAGGAATATTGATACGTCATAATTTTTCATAAAACTTAAACCAAATGAGTTTTGACATTTTTTGGTACATAATATATTATATTAAAAGGAGGTTAAGCCATGTCAAATAATAAAGTCAACAATTCAATTGATTTTGAAAAGGCTCTTAAAATTGGCCGTCCGCCAAACGTAGTAAAGCTTTTCCCCAATTCAAAAGCATTAATCGTTAGTGGAAAGTTTATAGATAGAGCTATGATTACAAAGAGTAAAGCGATCTCAATGGCTGCTAATGGCAGAAATTATTTTGTGATACGTGGAGCTCTTAAGGCCGCTCAGCGCGCAAATTCGCCCATTATCATTGAAATCGCCAAGTCAGAAGGTGGTGCAAATGCCTATTGTGCAGTAAATTACTGGAACATTGCCAGGATTGTTGACGCTCTGTGCAATGAAATGAATATCACGATACCGGTAGCTTTGCACGCAGATCACTATGGCATAAAAAAAGATGAAGATATAGTAGAGGCAAAAACAGAAATCCCTACGTTATTTGAAGCAGGAATTACATCTATTGCAATAGATGCTTCACACCTGCCTGATGACAAGAATCTTATTGCGAACATTGAGCTAACTCCATTCATCCCCGAATGGGCAGGCCTTGAAACAGAGGTTGGTGAAATTAAGGGCAAAGAAGGCCTTTCAACAGTGGATGAAGCTTTGTTTCTCATACAGGGCCTGAATGCCAATAATATTTTCCCTGACTGGATAGCATTAAATAACGGAACAACTCATGGTATAGAGGCAAGCGACCAGGGAATTCAAGTAAACCTGACTGCTGAAATCCACGAAGCTTTAGCAAAATACTACATGTCTGGTGCACAGCATGGAACATCCGGAAACAGCTCTGAGAGGTTGAGAGAGATAGCAGCTAAAACCAGAACCACCAAAGCAAATGTGGCTACAGCTCTTCAAATGATTTCATGGGGTCTGGAGGTTAATGATTACGGAAATGCCAGGCTTGATAATGTGGGCAAGTTTATCAAGGTAAAAGGCGAAGGCGTCACTGAAAATATATGGTCTGAAATAGTTGCCTATGCGGAATCAAAAGGACTTAAAGGGGGGGATTACAAGAAGCTTAACCTGCCGTTTGAAAACAGGCTGCTTGGACAGCCAAAAGAGATAAAAGAAAGGATGTCCAATCGAGTCGAAGAATTCATATATAAAATGCTTGTAAATGTATTTAATGCGCAGGATACAGCCCCCATAGTTATAAGCTCCATACTTGATTCCGGAACCTGCGATCCGGGCCCAAAAACAAAAAGACTTGAAGATCCGGTTGAATGGACACTGGAAAAGATTGTTAAAAAAGCAAAATCTATTATCACAGACAAAGGATCTAAGGGGAGTTTTGACGATTAAGATGCAAAAAAAATCTTTTTGTCATTTTTGCGGGGCAAGGCTTTCTGAAAAGCTATTACAAGGAACCATTCGCCTTTTCTGCAAAAACTGCAATGAACCCATTTACGAAAACCCGGTACCTGCTACCTGTATTGTCGTGGTTGACAATAAAGAAAGGATATTGCTCGTTAAAAGAAGCATAGAGCCAAAAATGGGCTTCTGGTGTCTGCCAGGGGGGTTTATTGAGCTTGGCGAGACGCCCGAACAAGGTGCCTTAAGAGAGCTGAAAGAAGAAACCAGCCTTTCTGGTAAAATCGAGATGCTTTTGGGCGTTACAACAAATATCAGTCCAAAATATCATAGCGTGCTTATGGTCGGTTATCTTGTAAAAAATTATAATGGTATCCTTAAACCAGGCGACGATGCATCTGATGCGGCTTATTTTAATTATAACGATCTGCCGGAAATTGCCTTTGAAAGCCATAGGAGCTTTATCAGAATATATTATTCGGCCTATGCTTGTCATTAAATCAGTTATGCTGGATGGAGCCCTGGATTATAAATTAGAAGATAAATATGCACATACCTTCTTATAAAATACATAATGTTCTCAAAGTATTAAGCGAACAGCTCACACGTAAAACTTTTGAGCAAAATAAATTTCAGGAACAAAAACCAACCATAAAAGGAATCAATAAAGCATCTGACGGAAAGCGTCAGGCAATCATCAAAAAAGTTGCTGATGAAATTTTTGTTAGAGTCATTCGTTCAGGAATTAAAAAAAAAGTTGGGGGTAAAATTAGTTATAAATTAAAAGAACCCGGCCATAAATATACCGAAGAAAAAAAATGAATTTGTTTTCAATACAATTGATAATAACAACAAAAAAAGTATTTGCAGGCTTTTAATATCAAATGTCGGCATATTGATCAAATAACCCGAATAAATGGAGCCATAGCCCATCACCAGCTTTTTCGAACCTTTACACCACATGAATCCAGGTATGTTTTAATCTCTGAAACAGTGTATGTGCCATAATGAACCATTGACGCAATAAGCGCCGCATCGGCTTTTCCTTTAGTCAAAACTTCGCGAAGATGCTCGGGTTTTCCGGCACCCCCTGATGCGATTACAGGGATACTAACATTCTCTGAAATAAGAGAGGTCAGTTTCAGCTCATAACCATTCTGAGTTCCATCTGCATCTATAGAATTTAAACAAATTTCTCCCGCCCCAAGTTTTTGTGCTTCAACTGCCCATTTCAGCGCATCAATACCCATATACTTTCTTCCCCCATTGATTACTATTTCATAACCAGAAGGAATTTTTACACTTTCCCCAACATATTTTACATCCATACCAAGGACTATACACTGGCTTCCAAAAATTTCAGCTCCTTTAGATATAATTTCATGGTTTTTAACTGCCGCTGAATTAACGCTTACCTTTTCAGCCCCGGCCAACAGTACATTTCTCATGTCATCTACGTCACGTATCCCTCCGCCCACCGAGAAAGGTATAAATATTGTTTCAGCCACACGTCTTACCACATCAATCATGATATTTCTTTTTTCGTGAGATGCGGTAATATCGTAAAAAACAATCTCGTCTGCACCGGCTTTATAGTAGAAAGATGCCATTTCAACGGGATTTCCAATATCCACATTATTCTCAAAACGTATGCCTTTTGTTGTCCTTCCTTCACGAACGTCAAGGCATGGGATTATGCGCTTACTTAACATATCTTATGCGTGAGTTTTTCATGGTTTGAATTTGATTATACCTGAAGCGTTACGAGTTTGTAAATTTCTTTAAAGATTAACCTGGACTCCACATACAAAAATTCTTCAGCAAAGACAGCCCGGGTCTCCCGCTTTTTTCAGGATGAAACTGGGTGGCAATTATGTTATTGAATCCAATAACCGATGCAAAAGAAATTCCGTAATCCGTTGTAGCCAGAA
>JAYEFW010000442.1:3787-9456 GCA_034658795.1 Thermodesulfobacteriota bacterium | reverse complement strand
ATACAAAAATTCTTCAGCAAAGACAGCCCGGGTCTCCCGCTTTTTTCAGGATGAAACTGGGTGGCAATTATGTTATTGAATCCAATAACCGATGCAAAAGAAATTCCGTAATCCGTTGTAGCCAGAATATGTTCTGAATCGTTCGGATTTGGATAGTATCCATGAACAAAGTAGAATTCATCATCCTCATGCAAATCCGAAAGAACCGGATGTTTTTTAATGTTTTCCAAGCCGTTCCACCCCATGTGAGGAATTTTTAACCGGCTGCCATCTTTGGATTTAATATCCGGCGGAAATGCCTTAACAAATCCATCTATTATCTTAAGACAAGGTGTTTCATTTTCTTCGCTATATTCCATGATTATCTGAGTGCCGAGACATATGCCAAGTATTGGTTTACCGTCAATAACCGCCTGTTTTATAGGTGAATCCAGTCCAAGACGTTTCAAACTGTCCATAGCAGCACCGGCGGCGCCGACTCCGGGGAATATTATCCGCTCCGAACTGTCTATTGTTTTCATGTTATTTGTAACAATGCACTTAAACCCTAAATATGAAACAGCCCGTTCCACACTTGCAAGGTTGCCCGCATCATAGTCTATAACAGCAATCATATTAATGAACACTCTTTTTATTTAGTGGCTGAACCGTTACCTTTTCTTTTGGCTTCTTCCCATAATTCATTCATTTCACCCTGAGAAACAGATTCTATTTTTCTCCCGCTTTTTAATATAACTTTCTCCATATATTTAAAACGATTTTCAAATTTTTTAATGGAATCCGCCAGAGCATTTTCAGGATGAATGCGCGCAAATCTGGCTACATTTACAAGGGTAAATATAACATCTCCGATTTCTATTGCCGAACTTTCCTGATTTTTACCTGATTTATTTAATTCGGTCTTTAATTCAGACCATTCCTCCTCAACTTTCTGCATAACACCTGAAATATTATCCCAGTCAAAGCCCACCCTTGCTGCGCGCTCTGAAATCCTGTAGGCACGCCTCAAAGCGGGAAGGCCTGAAGGGATAGAATCCAATATCGATTTATTTCCACTATGTGTTTTTTCATTCATCTTAATCCGGTGCCACTGTTTTCTTAAATCATCAGAGCGGCTGACCTTGCTATCACCAAAAACATGAGGATGACGACGTATCATTTTTTCTTTATTTACAGAAGCAGCGTCTTCTATATTAAAAGAGCCCATCTCCTGGAACAGCTTGGCTATAAATAGAATATGGAACAAAACATCTCCCAGTTCTTCGCAGATATCATCGGTATTTCCTGATTCAATTGCTTCTAAAAGCTCATATATCTCTTCTACAAGATAAACCGACATGGAACGGGGTGTCTGCTTTTTATCCCATGGGCATCCGTTTTCCCCTCTTAACGTGTCAATAAGTTTATTTAAAGCATTTATTCCCAAACTTATCCCTTAAAAATTTTAGCAGTTAGCTTAAAAAATCAAACAGATAACACATTCAGCTAAGAGCTAATGGCTAATAGCTTTTTCACAAATCTTCACATCGGTAAATAAGCTGAAACTATTGCCAGCATTAAAAAAAATATTTTTCGGACAGGCACCAATTAGGGGGGATAGTTAGCTTTTCTTCCAGGTCTTTTTTAATTCCTCAATTTTAGATACAAACTGATGTTTCATATCTTCAGGAATTACTTTAGCCATCTTTTCAGAAAAAAATAAAACATGGGGGGAAAGCATAGAGTCTTTGACTATCGGTGCCCCCTTTGGGAGGAAGGCGGTAAAAGCTATCAACAAAACAGAAACCATTAATGTTGCCTTAATTATCCCAAATCCAGCTCCGCAAATACGATCAAACCAGCCTAAAAATGCAATATTTAGAACATACTTGATTACTACACCAAGAATGCTGATAATAAGGAAAACTATGCAAAAAATAATCAAAAAGCTAATTATATGAAGGTACGATTTATCTGAAATCCATCCTGATAGTGGTCTTGCAACTTCCAAGTAATAAGTATAAGCTGCATAGAATCCTCCTAAAACACCAACTATCGAAGACATTTCCTTGATAAACCCTCTAAAAAAACCTCTTATCAGGCAAAATCCAAAAACAATTACAATCAAAATATCAAACTTATTCATCTCGTTCCTTTAAAGTAAAATAGCAACAAAAAGACAACTATTTATTTTAACACGTTTTTAAATGCAAAAAATAATTGAACTAAAAATTATAAAGTTTTTTAAAATAACAAAGCGGATTTTATGAGTCAAGGTGTTTTTATTTGAAGGCAATTAGCCACAAGATGCAGTTTGCATTATCTGAAAAAGTTATGATATGTTATAAGCCCTATGGATGAAAACTCAATCAATAAGAAGATAAAACTGACTTTCTCAGATATAGATCTGACAAAACAGCTTTTCGGCGAACATAACCATAATCTTCAAAAAATTGCTGAAGCTGTGGGCATTACAATCCACGCAAGAGGCAGCACTGTTATTATTCAGGGCGACAGCATTGCAACAAACCTGGCCAAAAATATACTAAATCAGCTTTACGGCCTTTTAAAGGAAAAACTTCCTGTCTATCCCAGCGATATTGATTATGCGGTAAGGGCTCTTTGTTCTGATGATAATATCAAGCTTAAAGATATTTTTCTGGATAAAGTGTTCATTGCATCAAAAAAGCGCTTTATTACACCCAAAAATCGCTCTCAAAAAGAATATATTGATGCTATCCGCAATTATGATATGGTTTTTGGAATAGGGCCTGCTGGAACAGGCAAAACATATTTGGCTATGGCTATGGCTGTTTCAGCTCTTTCAAAAAAACAGATAAACCGAATAATTCTCACGAGGCCGGCGGTTGAGGCTGGTGAGACTCTGGGCTTTTTGCCCGGGGACCTGACGGAAAAGGTTGATCCGTATCTAAGACCTCTTTATGATGCGCTTCACGATATGATGCGTTTTGAAAAGGTTTCCAATCTCATGCATCAAGGAGTTATAGAAGTAGCACCCCTTGCTTTTATGCGTGGAAGAACATTAAATGATGCTTTTATTATTTTAGATGAAGCACAAAATACAACGTCTGAACAGATGAAGATGTTCCTGACCCGAATAGGCTTTAACTCCAAGACCGTAATAACCGGCGATATCACTCAGACAGATCTTCCGGTTAATAAATCTTCCGGACTCATAGAAACAAAAAATATTTTACAGGGAATAGATGGAATAGAGTTTGTTTTTTTCTCAAAAACAGATGTGGTTAGGCATAAATTAGTTCAGAAAATTATCAATGCGTATGAAGAGCTGGAAGCAAGTAAATAAATAACACAATAAATCCCTTATGAACATAGAAAAAAAGAATAAAGCAATTAAAATTTTTTTTGCCTCAAGCAAATCTATCAGATGGTTCATTCTAATAGGTTTCACCATAATATTTACCATTATCCTTTATCCGACTCTTATAATAACAAAACATTCCTATAAGTTAGGAGATGTTGCTGAAAGAGATATTAAATCACCCAAATATTTTCTTATTGAAGATGAAGAAGCTGAAGAGGAAAACCGTAAAAAGGCTGCTGAAGAGGTTTTAACTGTTTACGATAACAATGCGTCTCTTAGCGTAAAACTTAGCCGGAATGTAAAACAAGCTTTTGCTCAAATGGCCGATATTTTCGATGCATACAAAGAAAATCAAGGCAATGCTTCATCAAATAAAGAGATAAAACCGTTATCATTAAATGAAAAACTCTGGCAGCTCAAAGAAAGCTTTGAGGAAACAATCGGCATCACGGTAAGCGATGATGCATATAAAATTCTTATAGAAAAAAAATTTTCAAACAATATCGCCGATCTTATTTCCAGAATTCTAACAGAGATAATAAATAATGGAGTTGTTATTAACAAAGATATTCTTCTTAAAGAATCAGATAAAGGAATAATATTAAGGGATGTTGAAACAAAGACTGAAAAAGTCGTTTATGATCTTAAGTCATTATATGGTCATGACCAGGCGAAAACAATGGTAAGAATTGTTGGTCAGCCCCTGCTCAAAGACATGAACTACAATTTGGTCAACATTATTGTTGATTTTGTCCAAAGGCTAATACAGCCAAATATAACTCTAAACACAAATGAAACCGAAGAACGAAAAAAAAGAGCTGCTGCAGAAATCAAGCCGGTTATTTACAAAATAAAAACAGGGGAAATGCTCCTCCGCGAAGGAGAAATAATTACAAAAGTTCAGCTTTTAAAGCTCAAAAATCTGCAGACGCAAACAAAAAAAGAACGTATTCTGGCAATAAGTATTGGTGCGGCAATGATAATACTGTGCCTGCTTATCTTAACTTACATCCTTCACATTAAGCATAACAGCCGATTTGCGCGCAATCATAATAAAAATCTAATGGTTATGGCCTGTATGCTTATAATCATTTTATTGTTTGCCAGACTATTCGCACCATTATCCGAAGCACTGACCCAAAATTCGAGTTTTGGAATTTCTCCTTCATCAATTATTTTCAGTATTCCAATTGCCTCTGGTGCCATGACCATATGTTTGTTGCTATGCTTTAATATAGCAATACCCTTTGCTATGGTGGCTGCTGCATGCACAACACTAATTTTTCAAAACAGATTTGAAATTTTTATCTATTTCCTGCTTAACAGCGCAATGGCAGCTTACTGGATCCAAAATTGCACGGAACGTAAAGTGTTTATTAAAACGGGCTTAAAGCTTGGATTGCTTAATGCAGTGCTTTCAACTGCGATCTCTTTTTATATTTCAGGTTTTGTAGACTTTAAAATACTGGAGGTCTGGGCTTTTGCCTTTATGGGTGGTATCGTAGCCGGAATCGTTACAACAGGTATTGCCCCTCTTATAGAAATAGCATTTGGCTATACAACAGATATCACGCTTCTTGAACTTGCAAATCTCGAAAGACCGATTCTTCGCCAGCTAATGATAGAGGCTCCCGGTACCTATCACCATTCCGTTATTGTAGGCAATATGGTTGAAGCTGCTGCCGCTGAAATTGGTGCAAACCCTTTGCTTGCCAAAACTTGCGGCTATTATCACGATATCGGCAAAATAAAAAAACCTTTGTATTTTATCGAAAACCAGAAAAACGGCAGAAACAAACACGATAAACTCGCTCCTTCCATGTCAAAACATATATTAGTTGCTCATGTAAAAGAAGGTGTTGAGATGGCAAAACAAAATAAACTTGGCCAAGTCATAATCGACACTATCAGACAACATCATGGTACAAACCTGATCGCTTACTTTTATGAAAAAGCAAAGAAACAAAAAGGCGAAGATGCTGTAAAAATCGATGATTTCAGATACCCCGGCCCAAAACCTCAGACAAAGGAAGCCGGACTTGTCATGCTGGCAGATGTTGTTGAAGCTGCCTCAAGGACTCTGGATAATCCTACGCCATCAAGGATTCAAGGCCTTGTACAAAACCTTATAAACAAAGTTTTTTCTGATGGACAGATTAACAATTGCGAATTAACATTAAAAGATTTGCATAAGATAGCGAAAACTTTTAATAGAATATTAAGCGGAATACATCACCACCGCATAGATTATCCTGAAAAATCCTATTCTAAAAATGGAAAGGTTAAAGATGAAAGTCCTGATAGACAACAGGCAAAAAGAACACAAAATTTCTCCGGAAATGAT
>JAYEFW010000442.1:1481-3687 GCA_034658795.1 Thermodesulfobacteriota bacterium | reverse complement strand
AGCTACCCGGAACCTGTGGCGGCGGCTGTGCTGGCTGAACTGGCCGGAGCGGATGGAATTGTTGTTCATTTGAGGAAAGACAGGCGCCACATACAGGATCGGGATGTCAGGATTTTGCGAAAAGTCGTTCAGACCAAACTTATCCTGGAAATGGCTTCAACTTCTGAAATGGTTGGTATAGCTCTTGATATAAAGCCTGATCTTGTAACACTCGTACCTGAAAAAAAGGAAGAACTTACAACCGAAGGAGGACTGGATCTTTTTGTCCACAAAAACTCAGTTGCTGAAACCGTTGGCTCACTCCAGGACAATGGTATTCCTGTGAGTATTTTCATAGATCCGGCACCTGAACAAATTAAACTCGCGTATAAGATAAATGCCTCAACTGTTGAAATTCATACAGGAACTTTTTGTGACGCAACAACTCCCCAAAAAAGGGATCAGGCTTTTGACAAAATTGTTGATGCTGTTAAACTATCCCACAAACTGAAGCTAAAAATAAATGCCGGTCATGGGATATGTTACAATACCATAAAGGCTTTCAACGGCCTGTATGAAATTGATGAATTCAGCATAGGCCACAGCATAGTCTCAAGAGCTGTGCTTGTTGGAATGGAAAGAGCTGTCAAAGAAATGTCGGCGCTTATTAAAGAACTTTGATGGAGCATAACATGTATCTTGTAACTGCTGGTGAAATGCAGGAAATGGATAGACAGACCATTGAATCATATGGTCTTCCAGGCAGAGTCCTTATGGAAAATGCCGGCCTGGGTGCAACACAAATAATATTAAGACAATTTAAAGGTCTTATTAACAAAAAGGTCGGCATTGTAGCCGGACGCGGGAATAACGGCGGGGACGGTTTTGTAATGGCCAGATATCTTTCTCAAAAAGGCGTGAGCGTGACCGTATATCTCCTTGCCGAAAAAATTGTGGTTAAAGGGGATGCCGCTGAAAACTTAAATATTTTAGCCCCGCTCGATATTCCCGTAATAGAAATGCCGGACCAAAAATCGTTTTCAAAGCACAAAACTTCTATGCTTCATCAGGATATATGGATTGATGCTATACTTGGAACCGGACTAAAATCAGATGTCAAAGGATATTTCCGAAAAATTATCGAGTTTATTAACAGCTTAAAGAAACCTGTTTTTGCAGTAGATATACCCTCCGGGCTTAATGCAGACACAGGGCGGCCTTGCGGCATTTGTATCCAGGCACATACAACAGCGACCTTTGCATTTGCCAAAACAGGTCATTTAATCTTTCCCGGAGCAACTTATACCGGAAATCTCGAAATAGTAGATATTGGCATACCTAACTATATTGCCAAAAGTGTGGAGCCAGGACAATTCCTTCTTACATCAGAGCTGGTCAGGGCTGCGCTGCAAAAAAGATCACCTGAAGCCCATAAAGGCAATGCAGGCCATCTCTTGATTATTGCAGGTTCGACCGGCAAAACCGGCGCAGCAGCTATGACGGCGATATCTGCAATGCGTTCAGGCGCAGGACTTGTAACTCTCGGAATACCAAAAAGTTTAAACCCTGTTTTAGAAAGTCAGGTTCTTGAAGTAATGACGTGTCCTCTTCCTGAAGCCGAAGGCGACATACTTGATGAATCGTCATTTAACAAAATTATGGATCTGATTGCCGGCAAAAAGTGCCTTGCTGTTGGGCCGGGAATTGGAACCGCTTCCGGCACTAAAAATCTTGTTATTCGGATTATTCAGGAATGCAGTCTGCCGATTGTAATTGATGCGGACGGTTTAAATAACCTTATTGATAACATCAATATACTAAAAAACTTGAAGCACCCGGTTATATTGACCCCGCATCCTGGAGAAATGTCAAGATTAATAGGCAGGCCTGTAAGCTTTATTCAGAATGATCGGATAAATTGCGCCAGAAATTTTGCAAAAAAATTTAAAGTTCATGTTGTTCTTAAAGGAGCAAGAACTGTAATTGCCCACCCTGATGGAAAAGTTTTTATAAACCCCACCGGCAATCCGGGAATGGCTTCCGGCGGCATGGGGGATGTGCTGACCGGAATTATTGCAGGCTTTGTTGCACAGGGTTATTCTCCTGAATCAGCCACTCATGCGGGCGTTTATTTACACGGAGCTGCCGCTGATACGCTGCAAAAAAATATAGCTCCCTTTGGTTTTCTGGCAACGGAAGTTATGAACGCCATACCAGGGCGGATACA
>JAYEFW010000442.1:0-1381 GCA_034658795.1 Thermodesulfobacteriota bacterium | reverse complement strand
CCTTGATCCAGGAACCGTTTTAGCCTTAACTGGTGATCTTGGAAGCGGAAAAACTACATTTGTTCAAGGGTTGGCTAAAGGTCTTGATGTCCCGGATAATTATTACATAACAAGCCCAACCTACACTTTGATAAACGAATATCCCGGTAAATATCATTTGTTTCATGTTGACCTTTATCGCATAGAAAATTATGCTGATTTTGATGATATCGGCCTTTACGAAATACTCCGCAGTGACGGAATCGTAGCTATCGAATGGGCAGATAAACTTCCGAAAAATTTTCTTCCGGAATATTTGGCAATTCATATAGATATATTGAATAATGAATCACGAAAAATTAGCATGACTGCGCATGGACTTAGAGGGGAAAATCTGATAAAAAAATTATAGTTCTAGGGAGAAATCATGGGATTAATTGTTCAAAAATATGGGGGCACTTCCGTAGCTGATCTCGAGCGAATACGCTATGTCGCAAAACGAGTTGCAAAAACCTTTGACAAGGGAAATAATGTAGTTGTAGTCCTTTCGGCCATGGCCGGCGTCACAGACGGTCTTCTCGATATGGCCAGCCGGATTACCGACTTTCCCGAAAAGCGTGAGCTTGATGTTCTGCTTGCTACAGGAGAGCAAACCACCGCAGCCCTTCTTGCCATAACATTAAAATCGATGAACTACCATGCAGAATCATTGCTGGGACATCAGGCAGAAGTTTTAACAAACCGCAATTTTGGTAGTGCGCGTATTGTTGATATAGGAGCCAGCCGTATAAAAGAACTTATTGAAAAAAACAACATAGTGGTTGTTGCCGGATTTCAGGGTTGCGACCCTGATGGAAACATCACGACTCTTGGACGCGGAGGCTCAGATACATCTGCTGTAGCAATAGCCACAGCAATAAAGGCTGATCTATGTGAAATTTATACTGATGTTGACGGAATTTATACTGCGGATCCAAATATTTGCAAGAAAGCAAGAAAACTTGATAAAATATCCTATGATGAAACGCTGGAAATGTCGAGCCTTGGAGCCAAGGTTCTACAGATTCGTTCGGTTGAATTTGCAAAAAAATATAATATCCCAGTGCATGTTAGATCATCTTTCAGTGAGGAGGAGGGAACTATGGTTGTTAATGAAGATTCTGGTATGGAACATCTTGTAGTATCAGGCATAACCTGTAATAAAAATGAAGCACGTATAACCCTGAAAAAAGTTCCCGATCAGCCGGGTATTGCAGCAAAAATTTTTTCTCCCCTTGCCGAGTCAGGCATTCTTGTTGACATGATAATTCAAAATACCAGGGCAGGAGGTTTGACCGATCTTACCTTCACAGTTACAAAAACTGATTTCAATAGAGCACTTGAAATATCAAAAAAAATAGCC
>JAYEFW010000441.1:0-6797 GCA_034658795.1 Thermodesulfobacteriota bacterium | reverse complement strand
TATAAGGACTTGAAGAAAAATGCCAAGGTAAAGGGTTTCCGGCCGGGAAAGACTCCTAGGACGGTTTTGGAAAGGTTATATAAAAAGGATGTTAATGCCGATGTTTCTTCAAAATTAATTCAGAAATCCCTTTTAGATGCTCTCAAGGAGGCAGAGCTGAACATCGTTGGAAGACCTGAGGTTGAGCCTCCTATCGCGGATGGAAAGGGATCATACAAATATGATGCTACTGTTGAGATAGAGCCTGAAATTGAAACTGTTGAGTTCAAGGGATTAACTCTTAAGAAAAATCTATACAAGGTTAGTGCTGAAGAAATGGATGCACAGCTTAAAATGCTTCAGAAAAACCTGGCTCAACAAAAAACTCTCGAAGAAGATCGTCCGGCGCGGGAGGGAGATTTTGTCCTTGTAGATTATGAAGGATTTAAAGACGGCAAGCCATTTGCGGAAACTCAGAAAACCGAGAATTTTACATTAAAAATAGGTGATGGTCCTATTTTAAAAGAGTTTGATGAACAATTAATTGGTATGAGCACTGGTGAAACCAGAGAAGTTAAGGTGCATTTTCCTGAAGATTATTTTAATAATAAAGTTGCCGGCCTTGAAGTAACATTTAATGTAAAACTAAATGGAATAAGGGAAGTTGTGCTCCCTGCAATTGATGATGAGTTTGCAAAAGATCTTGGTCAATATGAAACATTGAAACAGTTGAAGGATGAAATAAGGAACAATTTATTAAAAGGTTATGAAAAGAGATCCGAGCAGGAAGTACAAGAGCAGGTTTTCACTGCATTGTTTGAGAAAGTAAACTTTGAGGTGCCTGATTCTTTGATTGATTTTGAGCTTGGGGGCATAATTGAAGAAGTTGAGAGGACTCTTACATACCATGGCTCGTCCTTGGAAGAGCGCAGTCTGACAAAAGAAGATCTTGCTGAAAAATATCGGGATACCGCTGAAAAACAGGTAAGACGTCGTCTGATCCTGAAAAAAATAGTTAAGCAGGAAAATCTAACCCTTTCTGACGAAGATCTGGAAAACGGTTATAAGGATATGGCTGAAGCCTTTAGCAGACCTGTTGAAGAAATAAAAAATTTTTACGAGCAGAAAGGTAGTAATATTGAAGTTTTTAAAACATCGCTACTTGAAAAAAAAGCTTTAAAGCTTATTATTGAAAACAGCAGCCAGGAAATTGTGGAGCCTGAATTGGAATCAAACCTAAGTTGAGCGATTTTTGGGGAAGAGATGTGCTGAGATCTTGATGCATAAGGGTTTGCGAAAACCGCAGGCATACCAGTGGATATGTTGAGGATTTTCGTGAATCCTTGATGCGCAAGAGATCAGTGCAGATCAAGCCAAAAATTGCTTAATTTAGGTTAAAACATACTAAAGGAGAATAGTCTTGCCGTTAATACCCATGGTAATTGAACAAAGCAGCAGAGGAGAACGTGCCTATGATATTTACTCCAGGCTGCTCAAGGACAGAATAATTTTTCTTGGAACACCTATGAATGATGAGATCGCAAATCTTTTAATTGCGCAGCTCCTTTTTCTTGAATCAGAAGATCCTGATAAGGATATAAATTTTTATATAAACTCCCCCGGTGGATTGGTTACAGCCGGTTTGGCTGTATATGATACCATGCAATACATTAAACCTGATATTGCAACAGTATGTGTGGGGCAGGCTGCCAGTATGGGCGCACTTTTACTTACTGCCGGTAAAAAAGGAAAGCGTTATTCCCTGCCTAACTCGAGAATTTTAATCCACCAGCCTATGGGGGGGTTTCAGGGGCAGGCCTCGGATATTGCAATCCAGGCCAAAGAAATCCTTCGCATGAAGGAAACCCTGAATAAAATATTAGCATTTCATACAGGCAAAAATCTTGATCAAATACAGGTTGATACTGATCGGGATTTCTTCATGGCAGGTGATGAGGCAAAGGAATACGGGCTCATAGATCACGTAATCATTAACAGGGATGACTTTGACCATTTAGAAAAAGCGGAGGCGTAAAATGGCAAAAAAAGGAGACATGAACGATAATCTTTTCTGTTCATTTTGCGGCAAAAATCAGAAGGAAGTTACCAAGCTGATTGCCGGACCGGCGGTATATATATGCGATGAGTGCATTCAGCTTTGCAGCGAAATTATTGATGAGGAAAGCGAAAAAACTACAGGAGAAATAGAACAGATCCTGACTCCAAAAGAAATTACAACAATGCTTAATGATTATGTGATTGAACAGGATACTGCAAAAAAGGTTCTTTCCGTTGCTGTTCACAATCATTATAAAAGGCTTGATTCTTCGGTTGGAACAGGAGATATTGAAATCCAGAAAAGCAATATTCTTCTGATAGGGCCTACCGGCTGCGGAAAGACTTTGCTTGCACAGACACTTGCCAGATTTCTTAATGTTCCTTTTACAATAGCAGATGCCACAAGCCTTACGGAAGCAGGATATGTCGGTGAAGATGTTGAAAATATTATCCTTTCATTACTCCAAAATGCCGATTACGATGTTGAGAAGGCCAAGCGGGGAATCGTTTATATTGATGAAATTGACAAGATTGCACAAAAGTCCGACAATCCTTCTATTACACGTGATGTTTCAGGAGAAGGAGTTCAGCAGGCATTATTAAAAATTGTAGAGGGGACTACCGCAAGCGTTCCACCTAAGGGGGGAAGAAAGCATCCCCAGCAGGATTTTGTAAAGGTTGATACTTCCAACATACTTTTTATTTGCGGCGGAACCTTTACCGGCCTTGAACAGATAATCAAGCGTCGGCTCGGCTCGAAAGTTATGGGTTTTGGCGCGAAAATTCTCAAGCAGAAAGAAAAAAGTGTTGGAGCTATCCTTAGAATGGTTCAACCTGAGGACCTTGTAAAATTTGGTCTTATTCCGGAATTTGTCGGTCGTTTGCCGGTAGTTGCTACGCTTGATGAATTAAATGATACTGCGCTGATCAGAATACTTAAAGAACCAAAAAATGCTTTGATCAAGCAGTTCAAAAAACTTTTTGAGATTGAAGGAGTGAGCCTGAGATTTACAGACAGCGCTATTGCGGCTATTGCCAAGGAGTCCTCGAAACGAAAATCAGGTGCAAGAGGGCTTCGCTCAATACTGGAGAACTGTATGTTAGATATTATGTTTGAAATTCCTTCTCTCGAAAATGTAAAGGAATGCGTGATAGGTGAAGATGTTGTGCTGAATAAGGAAGATCCGATCCTGTTGTATGAACAGACAAAGAAACAGGCGTAGATTTTTCGTTATTATAAAACTTTAAATATAAGATAGTTGTATTACTAATGATAAATTTACCAAAAATTTTAAAGGAACACATGCAGGAACAGCCAAAACAAAAGCTCCCGCTTTTACCTTTAAGAGATATCGTGGTTTTTCCTCATATGGTGGCTCCTCTTTTTGTTGGACGGACAAAATCTATAAATGCGCTTGCCGATGCAATGAATAAAGACAAAAATATTTTTCTTGCCTCACAGAAAAAGGTAGGTATTGATAATCCCCGGGAGAAGGATATTAATTCTATTGGTGTTTTTGGGAAAGTGCTTCAACTGCTTAAGCTTCCTGACGGCACGGTAAAGGCTCTTATTGAGGGAAAGTCAAGGGGACGTATAAAGCGCTTTATTCAGGATAATGACTTTTTCAGCGCGGATGTTGAGCTGGTAGTTGAGACGGAAATTTCAGTTGCAGAAGGTGTTGCGCTTAGCAGGGCTGTTATTGAAAGCTTTGAAGAATATGTCAATCTGTCAAAGAATATTTCTAAAGAACTTGTGGGCAATATCTCCGCCATATCCAATCCATCTCAATTGGCAGATACCGTAGCTGCTCATTTTTCATTCAAAATTGAGGACAAACAGCATCTTCTGGAAATCCTTTCTCCCTGCGAACGGCTTTCCATCCTTCTTGGCTTGATAAAAATGGAAATCGATATTTTTAACATGGATAAGAGGATAAAATCCCGTGTAAAAGAGCAGATGGAGAAAACCCAGAAAAGTTATTATTTGAATGAGCAGATACGGGCCATAAAAAAGGAGATGGGAGCTGAAGAAGACCAAGGCAACGAACTCAAAGAACTTGAAAAACAGATCAAACGGAAGAGAATGTCTAAGGAGGCGGCAGCTAAAGCAAGGCAAGAACTTAGAAAACTCAAGATGATGACCCCGATGTCGGCTGAAGCAACAGTAGTTCGAAATTATATTGAATGGATGATAAGCCTTCCCTGGTTTGACCGCAGCAGGGTGCGCAATAATCTTGATGAAGCAGAAAAAATTCTAAATGAAGATCACTACGGTCTTGAGAAACCAAAGGAACGCATACTTGAATATCTTGCGGTCCAGGCACTTGTCAAAAAGGTACGCGGTCCTATACTTTGTTTTGTCGGCCCTCCTGGTGTTGGGAAGACTTCGCTTGCCAAATCTGTTGCAAGAGCTACAGGAAGAAAATTTGTTCGTCTTTCACTGGGAGGCGTCAGGGATGAAGCGGAAATTCGCGGACACAGGCGTACTTATATAGGCGCAATGCCCGGTAAAATCATCCAGTCCCTGAAAAAAGTCGGCGTAAATAATCCGGTATTCTGTCTCGATGAAGTAGATAAAATGAGTATGGATTTTCGTGGCGACCCTTCAGCCGCTCTTCTTGAGGTACTTGATCCGGAACAGAATTTCAGCTTTAATGATCATTACTTAGATGTGGACTATGATCTTACAGATATTCTTTTTATCACAACCGCAAATACCTTGCCGGATATACCTCTTCCTCTTCAGGACAGGATGGAAATTATACGCCTGCCAGGCTATACTGAATTTGAAAAATATCATATAGCCAAGAATTTTCTTATAACTAAACAAATAAGTATGAACGGGCTTGAAGGTAAGAATATAGGGTTTTCGAAAAACTCAATTTATTCAATTATACGGCTTTACACTCGTGAAGCCGGTGTAAGGAATTTAGAGCGTGAGATTGCTTCCATATGCCGCAAGCTTTCACGTAAGGTTGTAAAAAATAGAGATAAAAATACATTTAATATAACAGAAAAATCTTTGCAAAAATACTTGGGGCCGCCTCGTTTCAGGCATGGTCAGGTGGAGGAAAAGGATCAGATAGGTATCGTTACAGGACTTGCCTGGACACAGGTGGGTGGTGAGCTGCTTTGTATTGAAACTTTGATTATGCCTGGTAAGGGTGAGCTTATCATGACCGGCAAACTGGGAGATGTAATGAAAGAATCCGCCCAGGCTGCCGTAAGCTATGTCCGCTCACGCGCCGATAGACTTATGATTGATAACGAGTTTTACAAGAAGTATGATATTCATATACATGTTCCTGAAGGAGCCATACCAAAGGACGGCCCTTCTGCAGGCATTTCTCTATGCACATCCATAGTCTCAGCCCTGACGAAAAGGCCTGTTTACCGGGATATTGCCATGACCGGAGAGATCACTCTACGTGGAAGAATACTCACAATTGGGGGATTAAAAGAAAAAATTCTGGCTGCCCATAGAGGGGGAATTAAAAAAGTAATTATTCCCAAAGAAAACGAAAAAGATATAAAGGAAATACCCTCTATAATATTAAAGCAGATAGACATTGTTATGGCGGATCATATGGATGATGTTTTGTCTTATTCTCTGATCCTTAATGAGGGAGATACACTTTTTAAGAAAGATGATATTTCTTTTGAAATGATGATACCAAAGTCAAAAAAATTCGATCAGGAAACAGCTATTGACACAGCTATTATTTAATCTTGACATAACGCTAATTAATTAGTACTTAATATTTTTTTTAAAAAAAGAGATATAAAGTCACTTGCATTAAAATCATTTGAGTGAAACCTTTGAAAAATGCTCAATTTTTTTCAAGTTCAAGGAAGGCGAAAATTTTGAATGCAGGAATACATTGAGTATTTCGAGGCATAAAAATTGAGTCTGACGCCGAAATTGGGCAAAAGGAGACATTTTTCAAAGGTTTATGGGCGGGTAGCTCAGTTGGGAGAGCATCGGCCTTACAAGCCGAGGGTCACAGGTTCAAGCCCTGTTCCGCCTACCATAGAATTTATAAAAAGATTGGCAGGCATTACGAAAACTTAGGTTAGGTAGTGCCCGAACGAAAAATAGAAAATTTTTTCAAGTTCAAAGAAGGCGCAAATTTTAACCGCAGGAATACATTGAGTATTTTGAGGATTAAAATTTAAGCCTGACGCAGAAATTGGGGAAACTAGCAGTTTTCGTTCAGGCACTAGGTAAAAATTTCTATTTTGGGGGCGTAGCTCAGCTTTGGTTAGAGCGCCGGCCTGTCAAGCCGGAGGTCACGAGTTCAAGTCTCGCCGTCCCCGCCAATAAATTCAAAAGGCTATCCATTACAGGTTAGCCTTTTTTCATTTCGGGAATTGGGAATAAGCTGCACAGATTTAGCGAAATAATCAGGAATGAGTCAGCCGGGAGTAGGATATGCTGTAAATAGAGGAGAAAAGATCACCCCAAAAACATAACTATCAGTTATTATAGCGGATTAGTCGCTTATTTATGGACGCCCCGAAAGGAACACTACTGTTATTTGGACAAAATAGTCTAAAATAGCACCCACCTATTGACAAGCCCGTCTTTTTTACTGGCAACGTGAAGCAAGAAGGAGCGCAGCAGAAGTTGATTAGGAACGTGGACGAAATAACTTCCACAAGTAGGCGCATAGATTTGGGTCAAATTCGTTCGATCTCAGATCACAAAAGTTGATGGAATAGCGGGCTATTTTGATATTTTTGTGATTTGAGATCGGGCA
>JAYEFW010000440.1:2710-6803 GCA_034658795.1 Thermodesulfobacteriota bacterium | reverse complement strand
TATATATTGTATTATCAGTTATTCCATGGAGGATTATAGATGAATAAATTGGAACTTATTTCAGTCTTGAAAGCTGAGGCTAACATTTCAAAATTAGAGGCGGCAAAGGTCGTTCAAATATTTTTCGATAACATGGCGGACGCTATGGCAAAAGGTGAGCGTGTCGAAATTAGAGGCCTTTGCAGTTTTTTTGTTAAAGAATACAAAAGCTACACAGGAAGAAATCCAAAAAGCGGCGAGCAGGTAACAATTAAACCCAAAAAACTTCCTTTTTTCAAATCAGGGAAAGAACTGAAAGAACGGGTAGATAATTAAATTTGTGTCCTGGTTTGAATCAATAATAGATCAAGAACAGCCAATAAGACTTTTAAAAAATATTCTTCTGAACAGGACCATTCCTAATGCCCTTCTTTTTACCGGTACTGACGGAATTGGGAAAAGCACTGCCGCTCTTGTTTTCGCAATGGCATGCAATTGCGGGGTGGGAGAAGGCCTGTCAGCAGCGGATCCCTGCGGTCGTTGCAGATCATGCAGGAAAATCCAGTCAGGTAACCACCCGGATATAATTCGAGTTGAGCCGTCTGGTCCTTTTATCAAGATCAAACAAATCCGTGACATCTGTGATACGCTTTCCCTGAAGCCATACGAGGCAAAATTACGTATTGTTATAATTTCCAATGCCCAGGCCATGAATCCTCAAGCAGCTAACGCTCTGCTTAAGGTGCTGGAAGAACCGCCCGAGCGAACTGTTTTAATACTTACTGCCTTGCAGACATCTGATTTGCTTCCAACAATTGTATCGCGCTGTCAGCATATCAGATTTAGCCCCATTCATAGAGAAAAGATAGAGACTTTTCTAATTGAAAAACATGGAGTTAATGCTGAAGATGCAGCAATATTTTCAGCTATGGCAAACGGGAGTATGACAAAGGCTCTTTCTATGATAAAAAAGAATAGCCAGGCGAATTGGATTTGCCTCAGGGACTGGCTGTTAAATAATATTGGATTGGAAAAGACCGGATCTTTGTCTTTAGAGCCGATTATTATACTTCTTTCATTTGCGGAAAAATTATCAAAAAACAAAGAAATTATTCAGGACTCTCTTGAGATTATTAAAACTTATTTGCGTGACCTGATTATTTATAAATATAGTCCTAAAAAAATTATCAATAAAGACTTGATCCGCAAAATTCAATATGCCTCACAAAAAATTGCGGTCAAATCGCTTCTTTCAAAAATAGAAGCTATTCAGACAGCACAAAAAGATATACGGGCAAACACAAATTTAAGGCTGACTCTGGAAGTAATGATGTTGAGGCTTGCAGGAACTGGGTTTAAACCCCGTTCCCAAGGGTTGAGAAATTTGGAATATGAGAAAAATCATTAAAATAAGATTTAAACCTGCAGGTAAACTTTATGACTTTGACTGCGGTGCGTTTGTTTTAAATAAAAATGACAATGTGATTGTTGAAACCGAGCAGGGGCTTGGTTTAGGGGTTGTTGCCATTTCACCTGTCCCCTATGCGGAAAAGTCGTCGAACAGGCCGTTGAAACAGGTTTTCCGTTTAGCCAATGAAGAAGATTTCGAGCAAAGAAAGAAAAATTCTGGGACTGAAAAAAAGGCTCAGGCTTTTTGTCTTGAATGTATAAAACAATTAGAGCTTAAAATGAATCTTTTTTCTGTTGAAAGCACCTTTGATGCAGGTAAATTAACATTTTTTTTCACTTCTGAAGGCCGTGTGGATTTTCGGCAGTTGGTAAAGATGCTTGTCAAGGAGTTCGGGGTAAGAATTGAGATGCGGCAGGTGGGGATACGCAATCAGGCCAAGATGTGCGGTGGCATAGGGAGATGCGGGCGTGAAATTTGCTGTTCGGCATTCATAGAAAAATTCGATCCTGTATCCATACGTATGGCAAAAGACCAAAGTTTGTCATTGAACCCAACCAAGATATCCGGCATGTGTGGTCGCCTTATGTGTTGTCTGACTTTTGAACATGAAACTTATCAAAAACTGAGGGAAAAATTTCCCAAAATCGGCAGATTAGTTAATACATCCGGCGGCAAGGGCAAAGTTATTCGTCATAACTTAATATGTAACAAGCTGACCGTTCGTTTAGATAGTGGTCCGGAAATAGAGGTCGGCTTGGATGAAATTATAACCTAAGTTATAAATGGAGAGGGATAGGGAATGTCGGAGACTTTTTATATAACAACGCCCATCTATTATGTTAATGCAAGGCCTCATCTGGGGCATGCTTATTCTACTATTGCTGCGGATGTTGCGTGCCGATATAATTTAATGCGTGATAGAGAGACTTTCTTTCTTACCGGTACTGATGAGCATGGAGACAAAATTGTTCGTGCCGCAAAGAATGAGAATCTTAGCCCCAGGGCATACGTAGATAAAATAAGCGGTCTTTTTAAAGATCTTTGTCCGGAACTCGAAATTAGATACAGTCATTTTATACGTACCACAGACCCGGATCATGTTGCAGTAGTGAAGTATATACTGCAAAAGATATATGATTCGGGTGAAATATATTTTAGTGAATATGAAGGACTTTACTGTTTTGGCTGTGAAAGGTTTTACACTGAGCGTGAGCTTGTTGACGGCAAATGTCCTGATCATAAAACAAAACCTGAAGTTATCAAGGAATCCAATTATTTTTTTAAGATGAGCAAATATCAGGACTGGCTTATAGACCATATTAATAATAATCCTGATTTCATATACCCGGAGCGATACAAAAATGAAGTTTTGTCTTTTTTAAGCGAACCGCTTGAAGACCTGTGCATATCTCGGCCAAAAACACGCCTTAAATGGGGTATCAGTCTTCCATTTGATGATAACTATGTTACATATGTCTGGTTCGATGCTTTAATAAATTATATCTCTGCCGTAGGATACCCGGATGGAGAACTTTTTAAAAAATTCTGGCCGCATGTCAATCACATTGTTGCCAAAGATATCCTTAAGCCCCATGCTATTTACTGGCCTATTATGCTGAAGGCGGCAGGCATTCCGGTTTATAGGCGTCTGAATGTTCATGGATACTGGAATGTTGACCAGAGCAAGATGTCTAAAAGCCTCGGCAATGTGATAGAACCTCTTCAAATAAAAAATAAATACGGGCTGGATGCGTTCAGGTTTTTTATCATGCGGGATATGGTATTTGGTCTTGATTCCAGTTTTTCTGAAGAGTCTATGGTACAGCGCATTAATTCTGATCTGGCAAATGACCTGGGGAATCTGTTTAGCAGAGTTCTTGCAATGGCTCATAAATATTTCACAGGGGAAATTCCTGAAGTTGATCCTGTTTTAGAGCAGGAGTTACAGTTTGGCCTTAGATCAGATGCAACTAAGGCTATTGATAAATTCGAGAGCGCCATGGAAAAGTTTGAATTTCATAAGGCTCTCATAGCTGTCTGGGAATTTATAAGCCGGATGAACAAATATGTTGATGTCACAGCTCCATGGGAACTTGCGAAAAAAAAATCCAGCAGAAAACAGCTTGAAGCTGTAATTTACAATCTTCTTGAAGGACTCAGAGTCATATCCGGTCTTATCTATCCGGTAATGCCGGACACTTCTGCAAACATGCAGAAGCATCTTGGAATGAATCCTGATGAGAGTTATTACAGATTAGAAATTCTCAAAAAATGGGGAACTATGAAATCAGGCACCAAGCTTCCCAAATCAGTTACTCTTTTCCCAAGAGTTGACTTAAAAAAAAATGAGCTTTATTCCGGTGAGAACTCTTCAGAAAAAATATTGCCCGAACTTAAACCAGAGATATCTATGGAAGAATTTAATAAGGTTGATCTAAGGATAGCTACCGTGGTTCACGCTGAAGTAATTCCAAGGGCAAAAAAGCTTCTTAAAATAGAGGTCGAGTTAGGAAAAAAGCTAACAATTGTGGCTGGGATTTCAGAAGGCTATAATCCAGATGACATTATCGGCAAACAGGTAATTGTTGTCGCTAATTTAAAACCAGCCAAAATTATGGGGATATTGTCAAACGGTATGTTGCTGGCAGGCTTTGATGATAATATCTGCGCTCTCGGAACTGTTGATAAGAAAATTAAGTCAGG
>JAYEFW010000440.1:0-2610 GCA_034658795.1 Thermodesulfobacteriota bacterium | reverse complement strand
CTGACTGGAGAGATTATCAGGCAAGGCTGAAAAGATCTGTCTTAATAAATACATTAAGCAAAAGATTTATTAAATATTTTTTTTTCCTTATAATAACGCTGATTAGTTTTTATTTAATATCCGGCAAGCTTGGCGAAACCGCATTTAATTACTCACAAAAAGATTATAATCTTGCATCTAAAGAGCAGATTTCAAGCAGAAAGCTGATTGACAAAAATGATGTGCGGGCTCTGCTGAATAACCAGGTCTTTGTCAACCTTAAGGACAAGAGTTTTGATTTAGTTGTAGATGGCCATAAATTAATAGTTAGCACCAGCCTTGATCCTTCTTTGCAAAATTATTTACAAAAAAAAATTGATAAGTCCACATCTCGGTATGTTGGAATTGTTGCTATGGATCCTTCTACGGGCAGGATTTTGTCAATGGTTAGTTTTGATAAAACAGATCCGTCGAACAATCCATGTATAGACAGCGCATTCCCTGCCGCGAGTATTTTTAAAATTGTTACAGCAGCGGCAGCCATTGAAAAATGCGGTTTTAATTTAAACTCCAAATTTTCATACAACGGCGGGAAATACACTTTATATAAATCCCAGTTGAAAAATAAGACAAACAAATACACCAACAGGATAACATTAAAGGACTCATTTGCCCAATCAGTCAATCCTGTATTCGGAAAAATTGGAGAGCATCACCTTGGTAAAAATAATCTTGAAGAATATGCATTAGCATTTGGCTTTAACCGAAAAATTAATTTTGAGATTCCACTTTCTCCGAGTTTTATTTCTTTATCTGATGATCCTTATCAATGGGCTGAAGTTGCCTGTGGTTTCAACCATGAAACCAAAATGTCACCTATTCACGGAGCCGTTATAAGCTCGGCAATTCTTAATCAGGGCAGGATGGTAGAACCCACGATTGTTGATCAAATAATTGATGGCGAGGGTCATACCATTTATAGCAGCCATCTGGTTACTATGAACCAGGCGATAACCTCCGAATCATCAGAGATGGTTAACCACCTCATGAGGGCTTCGGTACGTTCAGGCACTTGCAGTAAACTGTTTAGAGGTTACCGAACAGATCGTGTTCTTTCAAAGCTGAACATAGGCGGCAAAACGGGTTCTATGGGCACTAAAAAACACGATGGCAGATATGACTGGTTTGTGGGTTTTGCTGAGGAAAGGGAAGGATCCAGAAAGCTTGTCGTATCTGTTGTTGTGACTCATGAAAAATATATAGGAATAAGGGCAAGTCAATATGCCCGCATGGCAATAAAACGATATTTTCGCGATTATTTTGCAAAAAATGAGACAGATCTTGAGAAAGCGAGCAGTTAAAAAAGTAAGCAACTATACTAAGGAGATTTGTTATGCCGGGTTTTGAAATATTTGGTGATGAGGAGCGTAAAGAAGTTGGAGATGTCCTCGATACAGGTGTGCTTTTCCGTTATGGTTTTGATCAGGCAAGAAAAGGACACTGGAAAGCCAGGACGTTTGAGGCTGAACTGTCGGAACGTATTGGGGCAAAATACTGTCATTTATGTTCCAGCGGTACTGCCTCCCTAAGTATAGCCCTGGCCTCGTGCGGTGTTGGCGCAGGAGATGAAGTCATTGTTCCGCCTTTTACATTTATAGCAACGATTGAAGCGGTACTGACAGCAGGTGCCGTTCCTGTATTTTCTGAAATAGATGAAACTTTATGCCTCGACCCTGACGCCATTAAAAAAGTTATTACTCCACGCACAAAGGCTGTATTACCTGTTCATATGTGCGGTGCTATGGCCCGTATTGATAAAATCAAGGATTTTTGTGATAAAAAAGGACTTATTCTTATAGAGGATGCCTGCCAGGCTATAGGTGCGAGTTTGAATGGAAAGGCTTTGGGCACATTCGGTCAAATGGGTTGTTTTTCTTTTGATCCTGTCAAAACAATTACATGCGGCGAGGGAGGCGCTGTTATTACTGATGATAAAGAACTTTATACTACAGCAGATAACTTTGCCGACCATGGGCATGATCATACAGGCAAGGACAGGGGACTTGAGGGGCATCCTGTTCTTGGAACAAATTTTCGTATCAGTGAGCTTAATGCGGCAGTAGGGCTGGCTCAGTTGAGAAAACTTGATTTTATGCTGGAAAAGCAACGTGCAAACAAAAAAGTCCTAAAGGACGCACTTTCTCAGCCGGATTTAAAATCGGCAAAAATAGCTTTCAGAAAAATTCCAGATGAAAAAGGAGATTCCGCAACATTTCTTTCTTTCTTAATGCCTGATGAATCAAAGGCCGGAAAGGTGGCGGCAGATTTAGGCAAGGCCGGCGTTGATTCATGTTTTTACTGGTATGACAACAACTGGCATTATGTACGCAACTGGGACCATCTTAAAAAACTTAAATCTTCAGCAATGCTGCCTGTCAAGCTGCTTGATTGCTGTCCTGATTATGGAAAGGTAAATCTTCCTCAATCCGACGATATAATGGGCAGGACGATATCAATGCTGATAAAGCTGTCATGGAGCAAGGAGGAGCTGACGCAACGGATAGAGAAAATTGTTGATGTTATAAAAACAGACTAAGGGTTCGCTCAAAAGTTAAATCAAGTGCCTAAAGT
>JAYEFW010000439.1:6671-23929 GCA_034658795.1 Thermodesulfobacteriota bacterium | reverse complement strand
TAACCAGACTACGTTCGAGGCCTTTGGTGAAGTGATTGTCTTAAATACTGACAGCACTATTATTACGGTTAGTAGTTTTGAAACCGAAGTCCGCCAACAAAATGCCTATTATGACAATATTCTCTATTCTATCGGGGAACCTTTTGTAATAATTGCTCAACCTACAAGTTACTACTTACAAGGAACTACAAACCTATCGGCCCAAGCAATTGCCGGCAATTTGCAGGCCGGTTGGGGAGTCAAATTTGTTCTTGATCTTGGTACGGCTGATGAGGCTACTATTATTGACATAACCACGCCGTATGAAGCAGTCTTCACCGACCTTGCTATGAGTGAACACATGTTGGACGCCTTTGTGGTGGATGATTTAGGCGATGAGGTTGACAGTCCAAGTACCCACGACACGGAGGTACAGATCGGTATCGGGGATTACTATGTTGCCATTGGCGATAGTATCACAAATGCCTATGGCGATGACGATCCTTCTGATGATTCTTCAGCGGATGGCCGAGACACAGGAGGCGGTTACGAGCCTGTATTGAATGACTTCCTTACCGCTTTACTGGGATACCCACACATCGTCGTTAATGAGGGTGTTGGAGGGGCCAAGTCAGTGGACGGAGCAGCCTCGATTGCAGCCATCCTGGCCGCACACCCCAATGTTCTTCGTTTACTTGTTCAATATGGAACAAATGATGCGAGCATTTTTTTTCCTGTGCCAAGCGGATTAGGACTATCTCCAGGCGATCCTGATTATCCTGGTTCATTTAAAAATAATATGCAGCAGATTATCGATGTGATTAATGCTGCCGGCGAAGAAGCGTGTTTGGCAAAGGTCCCAATTTCCTTATCAGATTCTTCCATTTCGCCTCCATATGATGACCCTTCCATGGGGAAAATGAATATTTTGATTCAAGAGTTCAATGGAGTTATTGATGAGTTGGTAAGTGATCCGGCCAATAGTATCACTATCACTCCTCCAGATTTTTACAGTTACTTCGAAGCCAACTATGTTGATGAGTATTCAGACTGGCTTCATCCTAATGGAATTGGATACCGTTCTATGGCGAACCTTTGGCTTCAAGCATTAACCTACCAATAGGAGGTACTGATGAAAGCAGCGTTCTTGTGCCTTTGTATGCTCCCGTTCATTATCGGCAATACCTTCTTATATGCCGAGGAAGTTCGGGTTGATGATACATTACGCAAAAATATTATAGACAATACATTATTCCCTTGCATTAAAGCATTAAAAGATGGTAACGTACGCGTCATAAAGCACTATCTTACCGAAGATATGTATAATAAGTCCAGAGTGCTGCTGGAACAAAATAAGGGCTATCCCGAATTTCTTAGAACCTTCTACAAGGGGGCCGTGTTTACGGTAAAGAAGCTCCTAGAAGTTAATGGTGACATAATTGTCACGGTTATAGCAGAATTTCCGAACCGCGGTAGTAGTGTCACTAACCTGCTGCTCACACAAGACAAAGTTAACATACGCAGCGGGGATACAAGTGGCGTCTGGAGGATCGCAAAGGCGCAGCGGGGATACAAGTGGCGTCTGGAGGATCGCAAAGGAAATTAGAGAGTAGCACACTAAAGGCAAACGACCTCGTCGTCGTATTTTCAAAATGTTGCCGCTCAAAACCGATTTGCCTGCTCACTTAGGAGTCAGGCTTCTAAGTCTCCTGGCAAAGGATTAATAGTATGAACATTATTCTTGGCATTTCCTGCTTTTATCATGACAGCGCAGCATGTCTTGTTAAGGATGGCAATATCCTGGCAGCCGCCCAAGAGGAACGATTCACCCGGAAAAAACACGATCCGAGATTTCCTAAGAACTCGATTAATTACTGTTTGGATGAAGGGGGAATCACGATTCAAGACATCGATTACGTCGCTTACTATGACAAGCCAATCCTAACATTTGAGCGTCTTCTCATGAGTTATCTGACAGTGGCTCCCAAGGGCCTTCGGTCCTGGCTGGTGGCCATGCCTCTCTGGCTCGGTCAAAAACTATACATTCCAAAAGTTATCCAACGAGAAACCGGTTATGAGGGAGATATCCTCTTCACGGAGCACCATGAAGCTCATGCTGCCTCTGCCTTTTATCCCTCCCCTTTTGATGAGGCGGCCATATTAACTGTGGATGGCGTGGGTGAGTGGGCAACCGCAAGCTATGGATATGGAAAGGGTAAGGACATTGCTCTCCTCAAAGAGCTTCATTTCCCCGATTCTCTGGGCCTGCTGTACTCCGCTTTTACCTATTTTACCGGTTTCAGAGTAAACTCAGGTGAATACAAGCTCATGGGACTGGCTCCCTACGGCGTGCCCCAGTATAAGGACCTTATCCTTACGGAACTTGTAGATGCCAGAGAAGACGGTTCTATCCGGTTAAATCTTTCTTACTTCGATTTTCTGAGCGGCCTGCGCATGACAAACGACCATTTTTCAAAACTCTTTGGTGGCCCTCCCCGTAAACCCGAGACAGACATAACGCAGAGAGAAATGGATATAGCCGCAAGCATTCAGGCTGTTACCGAAGAAATCCTACTGAAGATGGTAAGGCACGTTCACAAAGAGACGAACACAAAGAATCTCTGCATGGCAGGCGGAGTGGCTCTCAACTGTGTTGCAAATGGTTGCATGCTACGTGAGGGACCCTTTGACAACATCTGGATACAACCTGCTGCAGGGGATGCAGGCGGTGCGATGGGAGCCGCACTATCAGTTTGGCACCACTATCTTGGCAATGAACGTGGTCACCCTGACAAGCATGGCAGCCAGCAAGGTTCATATTTAGGCCCCTCTTTTTCCAATAAAGCAGTCGAGACATTCCTTGAAACCAAAGCCTACCCATATCATGAACTGAATGAAGGTAATAGGGCCAACGTCATTGCCAAACAGATTGCTGAAGGTAAAATAGTAGGATACATGTCAGGACGCATGGAGTTTGGTCCGAGGGCATTAGGAGCACGAAGTATTCTTGGAGACCCCAGGCGTGAAGATACTCAGACGGTGATGAATCTTAAAATAAAATATCGCGAATCATTCAGACCCTTTGCCCCCGCGGTACTGGAGGAAGCAGCATCCGAATATTTTGACATAGACAGACCAAGTCCGTATATGCTTTTAGTCGCACAGGTACGCAAAGCGAGATGTCTTCCTCAACCCTATAGGGAACAAATGCCAATGATGCAGCGTCTCAAGACTAAAAGAAGCGACATACCTGCCGTTACTCACCTGGATTATTCGGCCCGGCTCCAAACTGTAAACCGGCGGGATAAGCCTGACTACCACGACGTCATCTCAGAGTTTAACAAACTTACGGGTTGCGCTGTAATAGTCAATACAAGTTTCAACGTACGAGGTGAACCTATAATCTGTACTCCACAAGATGCTTATCGGTGTTTTATGCGGACTGAGATGGACGTACTGGTAATAGAAGATTGTATTTTGTTCAAAAATGAACAGCCACCCTGGGAAGAAAAAGGAGACTGGCGTAATGAACTGGAACTTGACTGACACCAGAGGAATCCGGAAATTTGGATGCATTGCTTTTGTCTTTTTCGGATGTCTATGCGTCATGGGGTTATGGTCGAAAAAGACTTTCTGTGTATATATTTTCGGCTTCCTGTCCATTCTAGGGCTTGGCTTCATTCTCATACCATCTCATCTCAGGCCTGTATACGTTGCCTGGCTGACGATTTCTCATTTTGTCAGTAGAGTCATAACCACGATAGTTCTGACCATGGCATATTACCTTGTTATTACCCCTACAGCTCTCATCAAGCGTCTATTCAGCGGGCCTTCACTCCCGCTAAAACCCGACAAAAACGCTTCAACGTACTGGGTGACTCGTGATGAACCTTCGCAGGCAAAAGAAAGATTTTTGAAAAGATATTAGTAAGGGGGTAGAAATGGCCCATCAGTCTATCATTACCGAATTCTGGGAATTCTTGAAGATAAGAAAGCGCTATTGGATGCTTCCGATTGTACTCATGCTCATTTTTTTGGGCGCATTGATTGTATTCACCGAAGGAAGTGCGGTGGCGCCTTTCATATATGCGCTGTTTTAAAGGGAACTCTCTCAGGACCGGAATTAGCCCAGCCTGATCCTTCCCACGAATTGCTATCACCTTGAGACCTTGGCTGCCGTGATTTGCAGAGATGTGCTTGCTAAGGCCGAAGGCTGATTACGCCAAAAATCCCGGTAAGATCCAGCAGATACGAAAAATATGCACGTAATATTGCACCATAAAGGGGGTGACAGGATAACTATGGAAGGCAGACCCACCAAAGAAAAATTAAATCTGCTTGTGAGTATCGTTTTGATCTCAACTGCGATTATCTGTAACCAATGGATTTTAGGACGCGTTTTTGCCCACGATGGAACAGCAAACAGCCTTGTTTTGAAAATCATTGTATGGGGTTTTCAGCTCGTTGTCGTTGCCATAGGAATTAATATTTTCTTAAACAGACGGAAAATTGGCTTAAAAGAGTACGTGTTTGGTTTCATAACATTTTTCTTACTGGTTGGTTTCACACTCGCATTTGATTTTGTACTGGGTTTGTTCGGTTTACCCTCCAAAATTACCGGCCAATATGTCCACCCCCCTTACTTTAAAGAAACTATGAAATCAATAGGTGAATTCGCAGTTGAATTCAAAACAAATTCTCAAGGATTGCGATACAAGGAGATTCCTGTTCGCAAGAACAATCCTCATGAAAAACGAATCGTTGTTGTTGGTGATTCTTTTACTGAAGGTGTCGGCGTGGAATTAGAAGAGACATTCTCTTCGATTCTTGAGTCGCATTTCAGTTCACCTCGGGAAACCATTCGCTTCATCAACGCTGGGTTATCCGGAAGGGGTCCGCTACAGTATATGAATGCGCTTTTCAGGGTAGGTGTAAAGTATGACATTGATGGCGTGCTTGTGTGTTTGTATGCAAATGATCTCTACGACACCACTGCAAAAATTGATTTTGCCCCCACTTTAGCCGATAGACAAGTTCGTCGTCATGCTGTTGAGCATCTTCTTCATTATCTATGGCCTAGAATCTATACCCTTATTAAATCGAGGCTAAGTGAACATCCTCGTGTTAAGAGACACAAATGCAAAAGAGATCTCATCCAAGATGTCTCTACCGAAGCCAGAAAAAGAGGAATTCCCGAGAGCAGAATCAAAGATTGGAGTAGCAGACTCCCCATGAGGTTAGTGAATGCTGTCAACAGAAGAGAGCTGAACGGCGCTATATTTTCGACTGGCTTATTAAACCCGGATTTTTTAACCAATTGTCTGGATATAGAGAGTTCGGTGGCAAAACAAAAATGGCGCAATATGAAAAGTATTCTTGATCTAATCGCTCATGAGTGCAAAAAAAGGGGCATAGAAATTGGAGTTATTTTTATGCCTGCCCCTTTTCAGCATAATTCGAATTTTTATAATGAAACAAGTATACGGATTCAGGTTGGCATACATGTAAGAAAATCTTGGCTTACAGATACCACTACTGTGCAACGTTATTTACATGAGTGGGCAAAAATAAATAAGGTTCCATTCTTGGATCTAACAGGGGCATTCCGTAGCGCAGAATCGTCTTATGCAGAAGATATCAACTACCCACTTGATGGCCACTGGACTTCACTTGGGCATGCAATTGCTGCAGACGCTATGGCAAATTGGATTTCAGGCCAAAAAATTTTTACAGCTCTTAAATAGGACATAAAAGCTTTCGTCTAAATTCATTGAAACGTGTTTTGGCCTATTTCTGAGACCTTTATCGGAAAATGTTCAATGGGAGGGAGACGGCTCTCTATCGGTTCAATTTTGTTAAAACCATCATTAGTGGATTACGAAAATGAAAATAATAAATAAACCAGATAAACACAAGCTTGATAAGGAAACAATTACCGTCATAAAACCGATATCAAGCTGGCAAGTTATCAATTTTAAAGAACTGAAAGAGTATCGGGATCTCTTCTTTTTCCTCGTATGGCGCGACGTCAAAGTCTTGTATGCGCAAACCATTCTCGGGTTTGCGTGGGCCGTATTACAGCCCCTGATACAAATTCTCATTTTTACCATAATTTTTGGAAAGGTTGCAAAAATATCTACAGATGGTGTTCCCTATATTCTGTTTTCAAGTGTTGCTATTATCCCGTGGACTTACATGTCGCAGGCCATGACACAATCGAGTCAAAGCCTCATTCAGGGGCAGAATATGCTTGGCAAAGTTTATTTCCCGCGGTTAATATTCCCGCTCACCTCGGTATTGGCCAAACTCGTCGATTTTGCGATTTCTTTCCTTATCATAGCATGCATCATGATTTATTACAGTGTGGTGCCCACATGGAATATGCTCCTCTTTCCACTGTTTATCGTGCTCATGATGAGTGTTTCCGGAGGCATCGGAATGTGGCTCTCTGCAATGGCCATACGATTCCGTGATGTAAAGCACGCGATGCCTTTTGCCGTTCGAATGCTTATGTACACAGCACCCATCGTCTATTCAGCGTCATCGATCCCCCCCAAATGGAAATTTATCTATTCTTTGAATCCAATTGTGGGAGTCATAGAAGGCTTTCGAGCCTGCTTGCTCGGCACACCTATCCCCTGGGCCACTATCTGGCCCGGTATGATTACGGCTATCCTCGTCCTCATCACCGGCGCATTCTATTTCAAACGGATGGAGCGGGTATTCGTAGATGTAATATGAGAATTTGAGATGGGATAGCTGTAGACATACGCAGACAAGGTATATGAAAATGCCTTGTTGATTGAACTTCGAAAGGGGGGTGAGGGTTGAAGGCCATGACACTAATTGTAGCGACAAGTCGTCGCCATAATAGTCTGCGTAAGTCCGCGTGCGTCTGCGGCTGAAACGAACATTACTCACGAGAGACCAACATGAGCTCAAAAGATATAGCAATCAAGGTAGACAATATAAGTAAAGTTTACCGTATCGGAGCAAAGGAGGAACTTCACGATAGTTTTGGCGGCGCCTTGGTTGATTTAATTAAAAGCCCTTTGAAAAATTATCGTAAATACCGCTCACTTTACAAATTTGACGATATCAAACCTGGACGCAATGATAATCCAACCAGTAATCCATCCGACATCATCTGGGCATTGAACGATATTTCCTTTCAGCAAAAAAAGGGGGAGGTATTGGGAATAATAGGACGAAATGGTGCCGGGAAATCCACTCTCCTGAAAATTCTTTCCAGAATTACCGACCCAACAAGTGGCCGTGTCGAAATCCGCGGAAAAATTTCCAGCCTTTTGGAAGTAGGTACCGGCTTCCATAAGGAACTTACCGGAAGAGATAATGTATACCTTAACGGCACAATACTTGGGATGAAAAAAAAGGAGGTGGATCGTAAGTTTGACGAGATTGTAGATTTCTCAGGTGTGGAAAAGTTCATTGATACACCGGTTAAGCGATATTCCAGCGGAATGAAGGTACGTCTTGCCTTCTCCGTAGCGGCTCACATGGAGCCCGACATCTTGATAATAGACGAAGTACTGGCAGTCGGGGATGCAGTGTTCCAGCAGAAATGTCTGGGAAAAATGAGTGAAGTATCTCGCCAGGGCAGAACCGTCTTGTTTGTCAGCCACAACATGGCGGCAATCGAGCATCTTTGTAGCCGGGTGATACTCTTGGAATACGGCAAAGTGCAAATCGATGCAGATCCAAACAAAGCAATCACTCAATATATGAGTAACCTGTCAACTAAATCAGCAGCCAGCGAATTGGGGCCATTGCGAAGAAAATCCGGTCTCCTCCCTGTGATCCAAAAGATAGAGTTTTTCGATGAGCACGGCCAATCCGCGACGGCGGTGCCCATAGGAACCTCTTTAACGGTACACATCCACTATCAACATTCTGAACCTCTGAATGACCCCTATTTTGGTCTCACATTTGAAACACCGGTAGGAGTAAAGGTCATTTGGGTCCAGACCCGTTTGCAGAAAGGTCACCTGCCTGATCTGCCGGCTGCCGGCGTCATCGCGTGCCATATCCCTCGACTTACCTTACTTCCGGGGACATACTTTGTTTCGCCGGGATGTGGTTCGCAAACAAATCAGTTGGATTTAGTCCCTCGCGGATGGCAGTTGCAAGTAGTAGAAGCTGACCTATTCGGGACAGGACGTTTGCCGCCGCCTTCGCTGGCATTTATCGTAGTCGATGCTGAATGGGATGTAATACGATGAGCGGTGGGCTTTTGCTAAAGTCTCTCGCATCCTATCAGGAGCTAACCCATGTCTGATCCGAACATAGAGAATAGGTTGATATTTGTTGGTGGAGTGCCGCGGTCAGGCACGACATTGCTCCAGAACATGCTGGACTCACACCCAGATATTTGTGGCGGTCCGGAATTTCTTCATATCCCAGACATAATTAACCTGAGGAAAAAACTTCACCTGTCAATATCTCGTCGATATATTGATTTTTTTTGTTCATACGAGGACGTGGACAGGCACATAACTTCTTGGATTCAGGATCTGCTGTTGCCATTAGCAGACAAACAACAATGTCGATTGCTCAGCGAAAAAACACCTCAAAATATACTGGTCTTCTCGGAACTGATGGAATTGTTTCCCCAAGCTAAATTTATCCATGTTATCAGAGATCCGAGGGCAGTTATTTCATCAATGCGAAAAGTAGGAACCCGGGCAAAGAATAAGGGGTTTAAGCCCCCATCCTTTGCGGCTAATATTACTGCAGGAATAACCTATCTTAAAAAATGCTTTGATGCTGGATTCACTGCGTCCAGAACCAAACCAGGTATGGTATTAACGGTAGTTTATGAGCGTTTGGTGGGGGATCCCGCAGCCGAGACAAAAAGAATCTGCGATTTTCTGGAGTTAGAATGGAGTGATCAGATGATCAGTCCTGGGGAGAAAAAACACCTGGGAGAAAAAGCAATTACGAGTATGTCCAATGAGGTCTGGTACAATGCCACAATGTACTATTGTAATCCTGATAGCCGAAACGTAGAAAAATGGAAGAACCAACTTACACTTGCCCAGCAAGTACAAATTACAACAGCCTTTGAAGATTATGAAGAGCTTAGACAATTTGGGTATGATTTTTCTATCGATAGTTTGGTACCGACGAAGTGTATTTTGGGGCTAAATTATGCTCTTTTTTTCCATCTCGGCCAGAAATTGTACAAGTATCTTTCGCCATTAGCACGAAAAATTCCAGGTATCGGCCGGATAAGACTTCTGCTCTTTAGCTGAGACCAACTAATTCTCCTTATTCGAACCGGACAGATGTTGTAGTACAGTGTGATAGAATCTACTCTCTCGAGGGTACTAATCTAATCAACGTGGACATTCTAATCATACAGCACGGACAACAACTATAAAGAATATAGGCCCCACCCCAGGCCGTTGCCTTGAATAAACCCCTTGAAGGGGGCCAAATAATCATACAGCAAAAAGTGCCTATAATTGTGGTACGCAAGAAAGGAATTCAAATGAGCGAAGTCGTCAAACAACTTTCTGCCATTGGTTCCCTCGTCAGAAAGACTTATCAACGCGCAAGAAGGATTTACCCTTTAGTGCTAGCGTCACGAGAACATCGTTTCTCTAAACGAAAGTTGGCCAATATCAACCAGCCATACGGAAAGCAATTTGCGCATGTCCTCACACTGCTTAAAAGCGGCGACGCTGATGATGGGCGCGATCTTCTTCTTGAAATTGAAAGGGAGCGGGAGTGCATGCTTTTGCGCAATGAGCCACTTATCGATGGAAGTCTTGGTGAAGGAGGGTTGTACGATAAAAGCGTTTCTATTCAGACCGTTTGCCGCGCCAGTAAGCCGTTTAGGCCCGCGTTGCTTATGTATCTTTTGGTTCGTGAGTTTAGCCCAACCAATGTTCTCGAACTTGGTACCAATGTAGGCATTTCGTCTGCTTACCAAGCGGCAGCCCTCATAATCAACGGTCAAGATGGTAAAATCGTTACCTTGGAAGCGTCTCCATATCGGCTAAGGCTCGCCAGGGAACTTCACAGAAAGCTTGGCCTAAAAAACATACACTACAAGGAGGGTCTGTTTGCTGAAACATTAAAAAAGACTCTGAATGAATTTGGCCCAATCGATTTTGCCTTTATTGACGGCCATCACCAGTATCAACCGACCCTCGACTATTTTGACATGATTTGGAAGTACTCATTAGAAAACGCGATTTATGTGTTTGATGACATTAGATGGTCAGATGGTATGAAGCAAGCATGGAGTGCAATTCAGGCTGACAAAAGAGTTGCCCTTGCCATTGATTTTTATTCTATAGGTATTTGTGTATGTACGCGTCAGCCATCCGCCAAGCGTTATGTGATTTCTCCAATACGTTACGCACTCTCGGAATACGGCGGTAATGCGGGCCTATCCTTTAAGGCTTGATACGACATGAAAGGTCGTTGCAAGCCGATGTTAAAGAAGCCCGCCCACAGGACGGGACTTTAGTGATAAGGACAACAAGATGCTGTTCAACAAAATAGCGAGAAAGTTATTCGTAAGATTGGGCATTGAAATTCAGAAAGTTGGCAATAGTATTGCTAAAGCCACCCTACCAAAGTTTGCTAATTCCCCAAGGAACATCGTAATCGAGTTACCAAGAACAATCATGAGTCCTGACAGAATATTCCTGGGAGATGATGTTCGCCTCGGTCCGGGTTCTTTACTTTATCCCATTACTCATTATCCAACCAGATGGATGCAGCATCCGGCGAAGAAACAACCCCAGCAGAAGTTCGATCCCAAGATAACCATCGGTAACAGGGTAACCGCTACATCAAATTTGCAATTAGCTGCATTCGATAAAATCACCATAGAAGACGATGTGCTGTTTGCTTCAAATATAAATATCACAGGGGGATTACATGGATACGAGAACGCCAACGTCCCCTATAAGTACCAAAAAATATTTAAAGTCTCCCCCATAATAATTAAACAAGGGTGCTGGATTGGTCAAAACGCTGTTATATTACCCGGCGTCACGATTGGCGAACTTACAATAGTAGGGGCAAACAGCGTGGTGACAAAAAGTATACCGGACCGATGCATTGCAGTGGGATCACCAGCCCGGGTCATAAAAAAATGGGATAAAAATATTCAGCAATGGGTTTCTGTTACAACGGTTTCATCTCCAACTTAACTGGTTGAGACCTTTGAAAAACGCGACATTTTTTTGTCAGGCAAGGAAGGTAAAAATCTTAACCGGAGGAATACATTTAGTATTTCGAGGATTGCGCAAACGCTTCACTACGTGCAAATTTTGAAGCTTAACACCCCATCACGGGGCACGAACTGAAGCGTTAGCACTAAAATGGCAGTTATGAAATAAAACTCTCATGGAGTCTTGAGATGGTTAATAGTATGCACCCACTAGTCACAATTTCAATTCCGACTTATAACCGAGTTGATGTCCATATATCCGAGTATAAGATATCGTCCAATTTTGATGCTGCTGAATAATGGAGGATTAACGTGTTTAAGCCTTTGAACAACTATAAAGCGCTCTTAATTGTTTTCCAGTTGCTTATCGTCTTCTTGATTTTTAATGTGAGTAGCATTTTCGCCCACAGTCCACACGATGTCATAAGTGTTTTAGAGATATCGCCAAACTATGATCAAGATAAAACTTTATTCGTTATTATCGCAAACAGGTTGTTGAAGTCAACAGACGGGGGGTTTAGCTGGAAACAAATAGTACAGGGTTTAGATAACAAATTTATGTTATCTTCAATTACATTCTCTCCTTCTTTCCAGTATGACAAGACTATATTTCTATCATCAAAAGGGGATGGAATATATAAATCGCAGGAAGGTGGATCTTCATGGTTTAAAGTAAACAACGGGCTTGGTATTTTGAACATACGCTTATTAGCTGTTGCCCCTAACTATCATTCGGATAAAATCATATTAGCTGCCGGAACCAAAGGGGGTCTCTATGAGTCAAAAAATGGGGGAAAGAGTTGGTATCAAGTTATAGATGATAGCATTAAAGTAACTGCCATCTCTTATTTTTCTTGTCTAAAGAAAGACCATGTGCTTGTTGGTGATCATAAGGGTATTCTATACTTTTCTACTGATAGCGGTGAAAGCTGGCGTCAACATCTTCCAATTCCAAATGGTGGTGCCATTACATCAATAGCAATCTCACCTAATGTTTCCTCAGATAATACATACTTCGTTGCAACTGAAAAAAAAGGGGTTTTAAAGACAGTTGATAGTGGAGCCTCTTACGTTGCAGTAAATAACGGTCTATCAGCTAAGCATATCACAGCTCTTGCAATATCACCTAACTATGGAACTGATTCTACCATTTTTGCCAGTACGTGGTATGAGGCTGTTTTTCGCTCAGATGACGGTGGAAAAACCTGGAAGAAATATGGCACAGGTGTCACTACCGATCCTCAAGCAGATGATCCTCATTTCAACCTCCCTCACTTTAGGGATTTGCGGATATCTAAAACTTTTGGAAAGGATAGGACAATCTTCTTAGGCGGTTTTGATGGACTGTTCAAGTCCAAGGATGGTGGTAATGTTTGGACGCAGATGGAGACGATGTCAGCAAAGCGTATTATAGGCTTGGCATTATCGCCTGGATATAAAAACGATTCTACAGTTGCGATTGCTACATTCCATGGTGGAGTCTCTATGACAGAAGACCAAGGAATGTCGTGGAAAGTTATTAACAGAGGTTTGAAAAGACCCCGTCTCATGGATATTGCCTTTTCTCCGAATTATTCGTCAGACAACACCGTATTGACAATTTCAAACCATGCTTTTTTTAAGTCGACTGATAGAGGCGCTCATTGGGATAGTCCTAAACCAGGTCTTTATAAAAGGATAAGGTCTATTACTTGTAAATTATTCAGCAGATTTTTTGGTAAGCCAAAAACACCACAAGAAAGGATACTTTTTCCAAATGTGATAGCAACTTCACCAAACTTTGTGTCTGACAGCACAATATATCTCGGAACAAGATACAAGGGTGTTTTAAGGTCAGTAGACGGAGGAGAAAATTGGTCTCCTATCTGGAAAGCAAATGGTGGGTGGTTAAGCTCTCTGGTTATATCACCAGATTTCTCATCTGACAGAACTATATATGCGGGCGTTCTTGGTGAAGGAATATATAAAACTCTGGATGGAGGCCACACTTGGCAACCTAGTAATAACTTTACTACATTTGCGGAAAGGCATCAATTAGATTCCGGCTGTTTAGCTATTTCACCCAATTATAAAAAAGACAAGATTGTTTTTGCCGGTACTGGAGAGGGGCTATTCAAAACAACAGACGGAGGAAGAAGTTGGCAAAAATTAGAGGGTTCGGCGTATGGTGGGAATGGTTATATAAGGGATATTGCAATATCCCCAACTTATCAAAATGACAGAACACTCATTATTTGTGTTAAGGGTAAAGGATTATTTAAAACTATTGATGGTGGGACCACGTTTGTTGAAATAGGTCATGATTTGATAAATAACAACCATTTTCTTAGCCTGATCAAATTTTCACCAGCATATTCTATTGATAATACCATTTATGTGGTAGGGTACGAACTGTTTCAATCCACCGACGGTGGCAATACATGGAAGCTTATTAAAAGGCCCATAAGATACGAAAACACTTCAGGACAGCAAGATGTTGTATGTTATCAGGGAGATTGGAAGATTTTAAAGAGTAATGACTTCAGTGCACAAAAAATTTCCCATTCAAATGTTGCTCACACTAAAGCTATTCTCACCTTTGTTGGGACTGGTGTAAGCTGGATAGGAACTGAATCAAACGATCAAGGAATTGCCAAAATATGCATTGATGGAAATTTTAAGGGATGTGTTGACCAGTTCAGCAGTACCCGAAATGTTATGGTGAGATCATATTCAATTACCGATTTAGATTATGGTCCTCATACGATTATGATTGAAGTAACCGGCACCAAAAATCCAGAATCAACCGGGCATCGGATAGAAATCGACGCCTTTGATATTGCACCATGAAAAGTTGGAGTCGGATGCGTTTGGGAAAAGGGTAGCCGCGAAAAATGAATTAGAAAATCTTATCTGGCGAAAGCTTGATTGTTGGGCTTAAGGCTACGCATACCAACAGGATGTAAGCAAGTGATCGAGGCGATCATCGTATCCCATGCTGTCGACTTTGAATGAGGCCTACTATTAATTCCGGAGATTGGAGATGATCAATAGTATTTACCCGCTCGTAACAATTGCAATTCCCACTTACAACCGAGCAGATGTTCATCTTAAAGATGCTTTGGCAAGCGCACTAAAGCAGACATATCAAAACATCGAGATCATAGTTTCTGATAACTGCTCAACTGACGGCACAGAGATCTTTATGAGAGGTCTCTCCGACAGACGCATAAGGTATTATAGGCGCGACAAAAATATAGGGCCCAACAACAATTTTAACTTTTGCCTGGAACAGGCAAAAGGCGCCTATTTCCTACTACTTCCTGATGACGACCTGATAGATGAAGATTTTGTTGAGTCTTGTATGAAGAGCGCAGCCTACTCGACTGACCTTGGCGTCATTCGAACTGGAACGCGTGTTATTGACTCCAGGGGGACAGTCTTGCGTGAATCCCAAAACAGGGTTGCAGGCCTTTCGACCGAACAGTTCTTTCGATCATGGTTTGCAGAAAAAACGTCATGGTACGTTTGCAGCACATTATTTAACACAAAGCGGCTGAAAGAAATCGGTGGATTGCACTCCAAACGTAACCTTGTACAAGATGGTATCGCACTTGTTCAACTGGCATCCAAGTTTGGAAGGGTGGATGTTGAAGAGGTGAAGGCGAGTTTCCGTAAACATCCCGGTGAAATAACGTTCGCCGTCAAAGTCAAAGACTGGTGCGAAGACTATCTCGAATTATTAAATCTAATGTGTGAAGTTATTGATGACAACGTGGACCTGGTGAAGGCCGAGGGGATGCGATTCCTGTGCCGGCTCAATTATAATCGAGCCAGCGCAATTGGATCACCCATTAAACGTTTCAGGACTTACCTGATGGTATACAGAATGTTTGACTACGCCCTAACGCCGCCGTTTCATCCGCTATTATCGCGCACACTGCATAAAGCAGTACATATTATGAAGAGTGTAAACAGGCAATTGGCGAGGGAATCCTGAGTTTAAATGGCCAATCCGTATTTGCGAGTAATCCGCCCCCACTTCATAGTAATCAACGCCGGGCTGTGGGTGTGGTCTAAGGGAGGAAAACGAGTTTCATGTCTTCTGTCGATTCAAATTCTGACCCCATTTTTATTTTAGGAGCAATGCAGCGAAGCGGAACCAACTTCCTCCATGACCTGATTTGCTTGCATCCGGACTGTTGTGCCGGCGGTGTCATATGGGAAGACTATTTGGTTCACCATTCTAACTTGCTCACCAGATACGCAGACTCCGTTTTTAAATACTGGAATCCGCGGTGGGAAGTTGACAAGCGTATCGGTCCGCCGGATCTGCTTTGCCGGTGCCTCGGGGACAGTCTGATTTCATTTCTCAACCTGCAACTCAGCGCGAAGAGTTCAGGCCAAGAAGGAACTGCTGACCGAGGCCCAGAGACATCACAAAACCCTACTTCCAAAAGGTTGGTAACAAAAACGCCGAGTGTAAACAACATACGGCACTTTTTTAAAATATTCCCCAGGTGCCACCTAATTATTATCATACGCGACGGACGCAGTGTTGTTGAGTCCGGCGTAAAGAGTTTCAATTGGGAGTATGAACGGGGAATGCAAAGATGGGCTCACGCCGCGTGTACCATCTGTGAGTTTAAAAGAGCAATGCGTGATTACCAACATCAATACTTGATCGTAAGATATGAGGACCTCGTGGGCAATGCTAAGCGAGAGCTAACCAAGATCCTCTCATTCCTGAGGTTAGATGTGAAAAGGTACGATTTTGATTCCTCTGTCCAACTTCCCGTCAAGGGATCTTCCGATGTCATGACGCAGGGTGCTGAAAATATGCACTGGCAACCGGTAGAAAAAACGTCAGCATTCAATCCGCTTAATCGGTGGGCCCATTGGACCGCAGACCTTCATGACCGGTTCAATTGGGTTGCCGGGAAGTACCTCGCCGAATTCGGTTACGCTAAAGAGATACAACCGATAAATCCTTTTGCATCGGTTATCAAAAATGTTGTGCTCGACATACGTTGGGAATTCAAAAGGGTCATTAAAGCATTACAACGCAAGCTCCTGCACAAACTGACACACGACTGATTAGATCATGAAAATAGCGTTCTTTGTACTACAGTTTCCGAATTTATCCCAGACGTTTATCCTGAATCAAATCACAGGGTTGCTGGATAGAGGACACCATGTTGATATATTCGCTAAAAGGCGCAGCAACGAACGCACTGCGCAAGTTGATGTTGAAAAATATCAATTACTCGACCGTACACACTATCTCGAAGCCCCTGCGAATGTGATCGTACGAATCTTAACCGCAATTAAGTTAGTCATCAAACATGTAAGAAGACACCCGACAACAATCCTCCGTTCATTGAATATAGCCAAATATGGTAGGGAGGCGGCTTCGCTTGCGTTGCTCCACAAAACTGTCCCCTTACTAAAAGAGTACGACATAATTCACTGCCACTTTGGCCCGGCTGGAAATGGGGGCGCGCTCCTGAAAGAACTCGGCCTACGAGCAAAACTTGTAACGACGTTTCATGGGTTTGATATTAGATTAGGGTTGCAAAAAGGAGGGCATATTTACACCACCCTCTTTGACAGAGGAGAGTGCTTCATAGCAATTTCAGACTACAATTACAAAAATCTGACCAAATTAGGGTTGGACGAAAGGAAGATCGTCCGTCTCCCGGTTGGCATTGACTTATCAAAATTCTCTTATACGTCGCGAGCCGAATCCCCTAACCCCGCGGAACCGGTGAAAATACTCACTGTAGCCCGACTCGTTGAAGAAAAAGGCCTTCACTATGGCATTCAAGCCGTTGCTGCATTACTGAAAAAAAATCCTCTATTACATGTAAAGTACAGCATTGTCGGAGATGGTCCGTTAAAGGAAGATCTGCTTAGATTAACCGACAAGTTAATGTTGAAAGATGTGATCCATTTCTTAGGGCCTCGTGAACAAAACGGTGTTATCGAGATGCTACATCAAAGCGATATCTTCCTCCTTCCCAGTGTGGCCGAAGCACTCCCTGTTTGCCTGATGGAGGCCCAGGCAGTCGGTCTTCCCGTGGTAGCTACT
>JAYEFW010000439.1:0-6571 GCA_034658795.1 Thermodesulfobacteriota bacterium | reverse complement strand
GACACCACATCAGGAGATCATAAAACCTGACTTCTTGCTCATTGGGGCCCAAAAGGCAGGCACTACCTGGCTATGGCGAATGCTGGAGCCGCACCCCGGCACTGATCTGCCCGAAAAAAAGGAAATCCATTTTTTCGGTGGCTCTGAAAACTATCGGAAAGGTAAACAGTGGTACTACAACCACTTTGCAGCTCTGGATTCTTCCAAAGTCATCGGCGAGGCGTCGACAACATACCTGTATGACGCCGTTCCCTTTTGGCACAATCCTTCTGATTTGCTGGAAGTGGATCATTCCCTTCCCACGATCCCGGAGCTGATTACCACTGAGCTGCCGGACATCAAGATACTCGTGATATTGCGAGACCCGGTCTGGAGGGCTGTGTCGGCATACAAGCATTGGATGAGAAAGAACAGAACAGGCACCATATCACCAAGGTTGGGACTTAAGAAGACCGCGATTCGCTATCCCAAGATGCGCATCCTCGAATGCGGATTCTATACCCGCTATCTGAAATTGTGGAAAGAGTTTGTCGATCCGGAACGAATGCTCGTTCTTGTTTTTGAAGAAGACGTGGTCAAGTCACCCGAAAAAACGCTTCCGCGTGTATACGATTTCTTGGGCCTCGATATGGACTTTTTCCCGGAAAACCCGAGCAAGCCTGTTCACACGGCCTCCACCTGGACCCGTATTGTGTTTAACCACTATGCACACATAGTTTCACCGAGATTAGCGAAAAGCAGTCTTGGAAATGTTTTTAATCGGTTCGACTTTCTGAAGTCGTCTGCTATCACGCAAGAGGACATAGCATTCCTACGTTCCGCGTATCTGCCGGAAAAAACCGACTTGGAGACTATGCTTGGGAGAGACATTTCATCCTGGAATTACGGCGAGCTGTCGAGATAAAGTCCGGGCTACTTCTGAACCTATTCATCTCAGCATTGGAGACCTTTGATCCATACAAAATCTATGGCAACCTCCACGAAAAAAAAAGCTACCACCTTTAACATTATCTGCTTCGGTTTCATGCCGTGGACCACTATGTGGAAGCGAAACCAGAGTATGATGGCCGAACTGGCAAAACAAGACTTTGTAAACATGGTAATTTTTGTAAACCCACACGTTTCAATACGAAACATATTCAAACGTAAAAACAGAAACTCTCACATCTCTTTCAGTGTCTCCGATAAGCTCTTCCCGCGCAAAAGAACGCCCAACCTGTGGGAATATACCCCGCTCCATTTTCTCCCTTTTAAGGGGCGGTTTCCCAAATTGGAGCTTATGGAAACTCGGATGATGTTACAGATCATACGGCGGTTAAATGCACACACGCCTTACATCCTCTTTATGAACTGTCCGAATATCTTTTCCCAATATCTTATTGACAACTTACTGAAGCACGCAGCCCTCTCAATTTTCGATTTTTCAGACGATTTTGCTGAACTTGTTTGTACTCAAAAAGGCAAGGATTTTTTCTTACATAACATAACAAAGTATGCTCGCGCGGCTGACATCGTATTAACGGTTAATGAGCATCTAAAAAATAAGTATAGCTTCTTGAACCCCAACACACACGTCATCAGAAATGCGACGAACTATTACAATTTTGATCGCGAGCATTACGCATCCATTCCTTCTCTTGAGTTGATCAAGAAAGAAAAAGGCCCCATACTTGGGTATAGCGGCATAGCCAACACAACGCGCATTGATTGCGACCTCCTTGATGCTCTCCTGAAAAAACGTCCGCACTGGCAGTATGTCTTCGTAGGTCCTGCGGATTCAGCTTTTACTAAGAAATACGCACAATATGAAAACGTACATATTCTACCCCTCGTACCGTATCATAGCCTTCCCGATTACATACGGTATTTTGATGTGGCCATGGTACCCTTTGCAATCAACGAGCACACTAGGGGAAACGACTTGCTGAAGCTTCATGATTACCTGGCAATGGGAAAACCGATCGTAAGCACCCCTATCGGAGGCGCTACGGATTTAAAAAAAGTTATCAGGATTGCCCAAGGACCGTCTGGCTTCATAAATGAGGTGGAATCAGCGTTAGCGGGCAACTCGTCCGAAGAGATTAGTAGGCGCAAAAATGTCGCATTACGTAATTCATGGCATAAGCGCATCGATGAAGTGATCGAATTGATACAAAACAGTCCCGGGCAAGGTTATACAGGCCCTCCCCCATTCCTTATGGAACAGACGGCAACGTGATCAAAACAACTTCTCTATCAGTCTAAGTACGCGCATTCATAAAGAGGACCGGGTTTTCAAGACTTAAATAAAATGGCATTCAATTCTATAGCATACATTGGTTTTTTTTTTGCCGTTCTGATTCTACACTCCTGGCTTTCTCACAAGAGACGGTGAATTCTACTACTTGTTGTCAGTTACCGGGGAGGCAATACTAAACGAGCATCTCATTCAATGGCTAAGGAACAATCCGAAATATTCACTCAACGAGCCTTGAACCTTTAGCCTTGTGCCTGGAGCCTTAAGCGCGGTGGCCATTAACCCTAACGCTATGCCCTGTGCGACAAGTGCTTTGAGCTTTTTTACCCATGAATAACCTTACAGAAAAAGTTAAAGTTACCGTTGTCATACCGACGTACAACAGGGCTGACTTTATCGCAAATGCGGTCCAGAGCATACTACAACAGGGTCACAATGACGTTGAAATAATTATCGTTGATGATGGATCGACCGATAATACCGCCAGGGTGGTCGGGGTCCTGCAAAAACAACATTCAAACATACTCTATTGTTCGAATAAACGCACAAAAGGACCCTCAGGGGCTCGAAACACCGGCATCATTCAGGCTTCTGGTGAATACTTGGCATTCTTAGATTCAGACGATGTGTGGCTGGCTGGTCATTTGACAAACGGCCTGGAAATTTTTACAAAATATCCTGAAATTGATATTCTTTTTGGCAACTTTAATGTTGTTGATTTTCAGGCCGGCAAGCACCTGTATGATTTCTTTGGTCAGAAAAAAATATTGCATGCTCTCAAGTCGGTGCAGATCTCACCCGGCTTCAAGATGTTGCAGGACAATCTGTTTGAGGCTCTAATACAGGAAAACTTTTTTCATCTTGCAAGCGCGATCATTAGGAAGGCATCGGCCCATAACATCCTTTTAGATGAATCAATTATGTTTTCCGAAGACCGGGATTTTGGAATAAGGCTTTACAAGGAGGAAAACGCAACATTTGCATATCGTGAAGATCCAGTCTTTGTCATGCATCGGCACGATGCAAACCTGAACCGGGATGGGGACTTACACAAGAGCGAGCAGCTTATAGATGCACATTTGTATCTGTGGCGGAAGTATTTGACGTCTTATCATCTTTCACACCACGAAAAAAAAATACTGGCCAAACTCTTTGCAAATCGGTTGCTGAAGCTCTCCGCAATTCATAGAAAACAGGGACACCGTCAAAAGGCGCTTGTATCAACTATAAAAAGTTTTAAGTATGGGCTATCATTGAACCATTTTGAACAATTGGCTAGGGTATTGGTTCCATTTGTCTGAATAACTCATAAGTGAGGACTACCGGATTATACGAATGAGTCAGGAAAGTAACAGAAACAACCAAGTCGATTCGACACTGAACCGAGCAAAACGAATCCTTATTATTTCGTTTCACTATCCACCAAGCAGGATGGTGGGCGGAAAGCGCTTCATGTTCTTGTCGCAGATCTTTCAAGAAAGGCATCCAGGGGTCCACATACTTACTTTGAAGGAAAAGTATATTGCAGCACGAGATGATTCTCTTCCTATTCTGGGAACTATCCACCGTGTGGGAATATATCCCCCTTACCCTATTAAGAAAGATAGCTTATTAAAAAGGATTTGGAACCGATTGTGGGAAGATTATCTTTGCCTTGTAGACCCATACAGTGGGTGGATTCTGCCAGCGTTTATAAAAGGTTTAAGGGTTATCAAAAAAAATAAAATAGATCTGATCATGGCTACCGGCCCACCAGTTTCCTCAATGGTGATAGGCTGTTTGCTGAACATTATGACTAAGACTAAACTGATTCTGGATTACAGAGATCCCTGGTCGAACCAAAACTGGGGCTATAAAAAAATCTTCCGCAAAAAATTCAATCAATTCTTTGAAAAATTGGCAATCAGCCGAGCATCAGCCCTGGTCTTTTGTTCCCGGATAATGATGGAAAATTTCAGGGATAGTCTGGGAAAATATACAAAAGCCACTTGCCATGTTGTCACCAATGGATTCTATAGCCGAGATACGATTGAACCACTATCCTTAGGAAATGGCAGGAGAAATATGGTTTACGCGGGGAAATTTTATGGTGAACGGGAAATCGGGCTTCTTATTAAACCACTATTTTACCTTTTAAATCAGGGAACAATTAACAAAAATAATTTCTGTTGCTATATTTTTGGGAGCCTCACGAATGAAAACCGGGAGGTAATCAAGAAGTACCGTTTGAACGAAATAATCAAAGAACAGCCAATGGTGTCCTACGAAAAGATATTGAGATATCTAAAAGGTGCGGACATCCTGTTTTTGCCCTCCGGATCAGAGTTTCGTTACGCTATTCCTTTTAAATTCTATGACTACTTGAGTGTGAAGAGACCGATATTGGCTGTTGCGCCTGAAAACTCTGCAGTGGCAGAAATGATGAGTCAGATCGATTGCGGTAGACTGGCCTTGATTAATAGCGAAGAATCGATTCTAAAAAACCTCCGCAAAATGTTTAGTACAGAAGAAGAGTACGCCCACTCGGGGAGCGAGCAATATACTTGGGATAAAATAGGTGATAAGTATATAGCAGTTTTAGAAGGGATAAGATAAGGAAAATCAGACTGCGGCGGGGCTGTTTCAATGCTAATCACCAGGCTGCTCGCTGCACTTTGAGTAATATTTAGGTTGAATTTTGGCTCAACTTAGGAAAAGAACCAAATGATAGAAGTAAAGGTCTACCCGGATAATATAAATTCTGGCCATATATCACAGATTTATACTGGCTTATATGACCTGGAAGCACAAGGAAAAATTAAGCTTAAGCATACGTACAAATTTTCTCATGAGTTACGTAATTCTATACCATATGTCACTTTGTGGTTGAACGTTAAGGATTTAAAAAGCGGTAAATATGTCTACATCTGTTTTGATATGCACGATTCAGGCACAATTCATGCCGTAGATCGTTTACATTTATGTGATGTATATTTTAAGAGAAGTTACCACCAGAGATTTCTTGACCCTCTGGACGAAAATTTACAAAAAAAATATTCCCTTATGGTTTAAATTACGCTTGCAGAAGCAAAAACCAACGGCATGCTTTGCGGCGTCTCCTTATTTACAACTTAGAGAATAATAATTTTAAGAAGCATCTATTGCGGACTTTCAGGGACATTTCTCTTGAATTAATAAAGGCTTCATCAGCAAGGTTATTTAAATCATCTTTAAATTTATTTCCGCCAATGGAAAGTGAATTTGAGGTAACCCCGGATAAACCTGCCGAACTAAAAATACTTTTTCAAACCCGCTTATGGGAACCCACGCTAAAAAGAAAAATTAGCCCCAATCGGCTTAGACAAATTAATGACATGAGAGCCAATATAGTAAGAGCGCTAAGAAGTGAGTTTGCTGATCGCTTTATTGGAGGTGTAAGCCATACGCCTTTTGCAAAGGAGAATTATCCGGATTGTTTAGCAAGCGAAAAAACTAACAAAAAAAATTATATGAGCCTTGTAAAAAAGTGCCTAATTGGAGTTACAACTACTGGTCTGCACAACTCAATTGGGTGGAGTTTGCCTGAATACCTTGCCGCTTCAAGATGTATCTTAACTGAACCTTTAGAGTATGAGTTACCCGTTTCACTTAAAGAAGGACAAAATTATTTACTATTTAAAACTCCCGGAGAATGTGTGAAAATGTGCAAAAAGATCTTGGACAATCAAAGACTTGCCGATGAAATGAGGTATAATAACTATAAATATTATTTAAGTGAAGTTAAACCATCTGCCCTGTTGAATAAGTGTTTGGAGACTTCACTATAGTAATAATTTTCAGTTCGTTCATCGAACATAGAAAATACCCAAGGTGCAAATAATACAATCAATCTTTTTTAGGTGTTGGTTATTTGCATATTTTAAGTTCAATCCCACGAATCGGTTGGGGATCTCTTAATTAGATTAACGCCGTGAAACTAAGTACCTTTGCAAACGCAATTTCAGCATTGTTTTACAGTCCAGGAGTTTTTTGGGGTAGGAAGGACTATATCTTCCTACTTAGCCACATGAGAAGTTACTCTAGCCTTCTCTGCCACATACTTGGAAGTCACAGAGAAATTTCTGGTTATGCCGAAATGCATTTGTCCTACAATAAATGGGCAGACCTACTGAAGCTAAGGCTTAAGGTCTATAATGCAAATAACAACTGCATAAAGGGCCGTTACGTCCTAGCCCGACTTTCGCACTTTTAAAAAAACATACTAATATTCAATGGGTTATGGCTACAGGCACTACAGACATCCTTCAAGTTTTGTTTAGGCCAGGTTTTTCTTTATTGGTAAATTTTTATAATCAA
>JAYEFW010000438.1:0-1508 GCA_034658795.1 Thermodesulfobacteriota bacterium | reverse complement strand
TTTTTACTGTGTCGTCATGTTCAATATCTTCAGGAATGTCTCCCATCAAATAAATTACGCGAATATCTTCTGTAAGAGTTTTTTCCAGTATTTTGCCTATTGATAATCCTGGCTGCTCAGGCAGATTTGTTTTCCAGGCATTTTCTAATTTTTTGCGTTCCTCAATATCATTTGCCCGCTTTTGTCCTGGGAAGAGGTTTGGTGAAACGCCCATATTAAACAATCCATGGCCATTTGATTTAAAAACAAGCGGAAAAAGATGCAAAAATTCCTGTCCGGACATTGAAAGAAGTTGTTCAAGCTGATTTGCATCCCACTTAAAGATTTCCTTTGAATAAAGAAAAGCGGTCGGCAACTCATCTGAAATATCAGGGAATGTATCATCCACAAAAGCGACTGTCGCTTTGTTCTTTCTTTGAGCGCGTCTGACAAGCGCATCGATTATTGGATATTGAGCAACGGGATTGTCAGAGGTGATAAGAATCTGTTTTGCGGTTTCAATAGTTCTATATTCAGACGTAGTCGAAAACAGCGAAATGAATTCAGGGGAAATATCTATTTCAGACGGGCTATTGAAAAAATCGATATTTGGAGTTTTAATTACAGCTCTTAAAAATTTCTGAAATAGATATGCTTCTTCATTTGTGCATGCCGGTGTTGCAATCCCTGCAAATGATTCAGGGCCATATGTTTTTTGAAGCGTTTTGAGCCGCTGAACAACATGGGAAATCGCCTCATCCCATTCTACAGGAATAAATTGCCCATTTTGCTTGATCAGGGGCTTATCCAGCCTTTTTCTTCCATTTGTATCTTTATATCTGAACTTTCCATCAATACAGAGATGGCCGTAATTCGGCTTTTTTTTCAGATCTGATGTTACTTTGACCAAATCATTGCCGATATAGTTTAATATCAAATTACATCCGCAGCCGCATACGGAACAAGTGGTTGAAGTGGTTTCAAGATGGAAGGGACCTGGTTGTTTTTTTGTTTTTTCAATAAGGGCGCCTGTGGGACAGTTGCTTACGCATAAACCGCATGAAACACAATTGTCGTTGATTACAGGTCCGAAAAAAGTTGCCTTGCCTTTTTGATCATATTCAAGCGGTTCTAACCTGATTGCATCTGAACACTGGTATTCAGAGCAATTACGCATGCATCGCCTGCAGTTGATGCATTTGTTCGGATCAACTATGATGTAAGGATGAGTATCATCTATTTCAAACTTTTTCTCCTGCCAGCTTTCAAGGCTTGAAATATCTACTCCATACTCTGTGGCATATTCTCTCAATTTGCATTCAAAGGCATCAATACATCCGCATGAAAGACATCTCTTTGCTTCTTGAACGGCAGTTTCTTCTGAAAACCCCAAATCTACTTCTTCAAAGTTATTGCGCCGGGCGCCGGCAGGAAGTTCCGGCATTTTTGCCCTTGCTTTCTTTGCAAAACCAACGAAGTTTTGTGAATCGACTTTATCAAGGGGCCCTTTGCTTATGTTAAAAGGCATT
>JAYEFW010000437.1:0-6963 GCA_034658795.1 Thermodesulfobacteriota bacterium | reverse complement strand
TGCTCCTTTTGGATTTTGGTCGCAGAATCAGCACTGTTACCTTTAGTCCAAAAGGAGCATTTAATAAATACTCAGCATAGCTTTTGCCATTCTCCCCAGCTTAGCTGGGGGTTTAGCTCTGTAATTAATGTAATGCAACACGTTTTTCATTTTTTCACTGCCTTCCTTTTTTTCAATGTTTTCTCAATTTCAATCACTTCCTCACGTCCTTCTTTTGTATTCTTTTCCCGTTAACAATAGATCCTACATACAGCCGTTGGGAGTTAAAAGCCTCTGCTGAAACACCAAAGCGATGTTTGATGCAAAGCAGCAGTTCACATAACCAGTGCTTTTTTTGAGCGAATCCTTAGGGATCAAAAATAAATAAACTTTCCATTTTTTAGATGAACGTCGATTTCGCTTATGGTGCACAGCTTAAATCTTGATCTTATAATAATAAAGTGTAAAGGTTATTTATTTGCGAACCCTAAGTATGGTAAATACAAAAGACCTGTGGTAAGTAAGGAGGTAACTACTTAGGTGGATAGGCTGAAGGCTGAAGACTGTTAGGAAAAAGTGCATTTAAAAGCCATGTTTGGTGCAAAAATCAGATATTTCCGCCAAAGTACGGCAATTGTGCTCTTATGACCCCTTCAGTCTAAACAGCTTCAGCCTGACTACGTGAGTAGTTACGTAAGGAGTATTAATGAAATCAGGATTTCCAATTTTTATCAGTGTGTTCCTCACTATATACGGAGGGTTGCACTACTACATTTACAAAAAGGCAATCAAAATACTGCCTTTGGCTAAGTGGGTAACCATTGCCTTCCTCGGTTTCATGGTTTTTGCACCGCTGCTGATCAGGATTTTAACCAATGCCGGTTTTACCTCGTTTGCAGTTCCTTTAGCCTGGATCGGATACACCGGAACTGACAGTCATCGAGTTGCGTCCCGCGATGGATTGATACCTGAATTAATAAATAATGGCGAGCTACTTTCAGGTAGCATTTTACTTTCCCTTGCCATTCTAAATAGCGTGTTAACTGCTTCTTCTCCTTCTTTCCCTAAATTCAGGGTAAAATCATTAACATAAAGGTCTATATGCTGACGGATTACCCCTAGGGACATTTCCTGCGCATATTTTTTAATATAACTATCTGCTTCATTCCTATGATTAAAGGAATATTCCACGCTTAATCGTATTAAATCTTCTATCTTTCTTGTGATCGAAGATGTTATATTCCTTCGAACAACAATACCTCCCAAAGGAACTGGAAGTGATGTTTTTTCTTCCCACCACTCTCCGAAGTCAATAACTCTGACAAGTCCATATTCTTCATAAGTAAACCTGCCTTCATGAATTATTACACCGCATTCATGTTTATCATTTTGAATTGCCGGCATTATCTGTTCAAAAGGCATTGGAACTGCTTCAGGATTTTTGGAAAGATAAAGACCAAGCAACATGCATGCTGTGGTCCACATGCCTGGCACAGCTATTTTTGTTGAAGAAAGCTGTTCAATGTCAAATCCGGGTTTTGCTACTAAAAGAGGGCCGCAGCCTCTTCCAAGCGCTGCACCGCTTCTAAGAAGACCATACTCTTCGACAAGATGACCGATGGCGGCAAAAGACAATTTTGAAATATCATAAACCCCTGCCCTTGCATGCTGATTCAGCGTCTCTACATCTGCGAGTTTGATTTCAAATTTAAGTTCGCCGCAGTCAATCGCATTGTGAGCAAGCGCATAAAAAATAAAAGTATCATTAGGACAGGTTGAGTAAGCGAGTTTTAATTTTTTATCCATAAGCCTTTAGAACCGTTTCGTCTATTTGTTCGGGACATGGGTTAAGAAACTTTGTCAATTGTGAGGGAAACAAACAGGGATCAGGTGTCGGAGGTCACATGTCAGGGAAGACCTGTTTTCTAAAAATAGGATTTTGCAGGATTTCCTCAAGAGTATCCGCGTGATCCTGAAGATCTTTCAGCTTATTGAAGTATAATTTTATTATAAATGTGTTGCCCTCAAAATTTTTTGGAGGAATCAGTTTCATATTGTTTCCGAGCTTTAATTTTTTAACAAGTTCTTCAAATTTCTGTTCAGCAAGAGTGATTGAGGGGTAACGTCTCTTTTTTAAATAAAATCTTAATTTTTCGGTCTTTTTAGTTCGATCAAGCTCATCATTTTGCAGAATTTCCTGGAAATCGCTTTCCTGAATAACTTTCATAACCGGAATGTTCTCGCGAAGGGAAATTTCATTAATCATTGTGATTAGTTCTCTTTGCTTGTTCAGTCCCAGTTTAAGGTCATTGAAAATTTCGACAAAAGTAATTCCGGCATTTTTTTCAAATCTACCGAGTTCCACTGCCATTGAAAGAGAAATAATGTTGGATAGTACGCAGTTTTGAATGGGCGATGGAAGATGATAGATATCTATTATTTTCTTTATAAGAGATGGATTACGCGGCAAACCAAGTGATGACGCTGCGTCAGCGAGACTTGTAATATCTTTAAAAAAGCCGGAAAGCATAAAAAGCGCTCTAGACTGTTCAATCAGGTTGAGCGGCCTTTGGAATGAATTGTCTGTTATTGCAAATTTAAGGCAGTCAAGCTCGTTAGTCTTAGAGACCGGAATTTTTGCCTCTATATTCAACAAACCAAGTATCCGGCATGCCGCAATTCGGCGGAAACCGCATATGATGGTATATTTTGACTTTTTTTTTATTAGTATCGGGGGATTTATCAAACCCACATTCTTAATAGAATCTAAAAGATCATCTATGCCTGTCTCGGTTGTAATGCGAAAGGTTTGATCCTTTGAATCTATAAGTGACAGTGGAACCTGATTGTTTTCAAAGTCCATAACTTTTTCCGGTAATCAAGTTTAATGCATCAAGATATTTTTTACGTGTATTTTTGACTACTTCTTTTGGAAGAAAAGGAGCTGGTGGTAATTTGTCCCAGTTGATTGAAATAAGATAATCTCTTAAATACTGTTTGTCGTAACTCTTTTGCGACTGACCAGGACTGTAAGACTCTTTGGGCCAGAACCTGGATGAATCAGGGGTCAGTATTTCATCTATAAGAATGATATCATTTTCAAAAATGCCGAATTCAAATTTTGTATCAGCAATTATTATGCCCTTTTTATCAGCCAGTTCAGCCCCTTTTTTATAAATTAAAAAACTTATCTCTTTTACCTTTTCTGCAAGGCTTCTGCCTATTATTTTTACAGCTTCTTCAAAATTAATGTTTACATCATGAACACCAACCTCTTCCTTTGTTGAAGGTGTAAAAATAGGTTCGGGGAGTTTTTCAGATTCTTGTAAACCATCAGGCAGTTTTATACCGCAGACAATCCCTGATTCCTGATAGGATTTCCAGCCCGACCCGGATATATAACCCCTTACAACGCATTCAACAGGAAGGGGTTTGGCTTTTTTTACAAGCATGCTCCTGTCTCGAAGCATTTCTGCGTAAGGTTTGCAGATCTCAGGATAGTCGTCAACATTACTGGAAATAATATGATTAGATATAACGGGCTTCATTACATCAAACCAGAACAGGGAAATCTGTGTAAGAATTTTTCCTTTTTCCGGCACCGGATCTGGCATTATCACATCAAATGCAGAAATTCGATCAGTGGCGACCATTAAGAGAGTTTCGCCAAGATCGTACATATCTCTTACCTTTCCTCTTTTTAGTAAATTTAATTTTGGGAAATCAGTTTCAAATACAATTTGTTCCATGTTGTTTGTCCTTTCAGTAATTGTAAATATCCGAAAGTTAGAAACTCATTATAAAATTAACAGGAGGTAGCTCACTTTTTGAGTTTGTAAATTTCTGAATATCATATATCAAAATTTAACTTAGGTGTTAATATCCATGATTTTATAATTATTGTCAATAATGGAGAATTATCTAAATGATAGCCGTTCACGGCTGAAACTTGAAATTGGAAAGTAGAAATTAGGGAGAGATTAAATTATTGACAAAATGAAAGCTAACAACTAACAACTAACGACTAACAGCTATCGGCTAATAACTAACAGCTCGCCCGAAGGGCGTTAAGGAGAATTTATGGATAAGAAAGTAACCGTGGTCGGAGCAGGCAATGTGGGAGCTACTACAGCGCAGCGTCTGGCTGAAAAAGAACTATGCGATGTTGTAATGATTGATATTATTGAAGGTGTGCCTCAGGGAAAAGCTCTTGATCTTGCAGAGGCGGCGCCGATTGAAAAACATGATGCCGGTCTTATCGGCAGCAATAATTATGAGGCTTCAGAAAAGTCCGATGTTGTTATCATTACAGCAGGTATAGCAAGAAAACCCGGAATGAGTCGTGATGATCTTTTAAACACCAATACAAAGATTATGAAAAGCGTCACTGAACAGATAGCACGATTTTCCCCTGATGCTGTCCTTATTATTGTCAGCAACCCTCTTGATGCTATGTGCCATGTTGCTTATAAGGCAAGCAATTTCCCCAGGAACAGGGTGATCGGCATGGCTGGAGTATTAGACTCGGCCAGGTTCAGGGCTTTTATATCAATGGAACTTAATGTCTCTGTTGAAAATACGCACGCATTTGTTTTAGGCGGACATGGCGATACAATGGTGCCCTTGCCACGCTATTCAACTGTTGCTGGAATACCTGTTACTGAATTGCTTTCAAAGGAGAGGATTGATGCTTTGGTTGAAAGAACCAGGAAGGGCGGGGCTGAAATTGTAGGGCTTTTAAAAACAGGAAGCGCCTACTATGCGCCGGCATCTGCGGCTGTAGAAATGGCTGAAGCTGTTCTTAAGGACAAAAAGAAGATTCTTCCATGTGCAGCATATCTTAAAGGCGAGTATGGAATAAACGATCTTTTTATAGGGGTTCCTGTAAAATTAGGCTCAAAAGGCATAGAAGAAATTATACAGATTACACTTACTGATGAAGAAAATGCGGCTCTTAAAAGATCGGCTGATGCGGTTAAAGAACTTATATTGAAAATTAATTAAATATCGAATATCGAACAAGGAATGTCGAATTATGAAGTTTACTTAGGCTTTGACTGGTTCCCATGCTCCAGCGTGGGAACCCATATGGTATGTATTCCCACGCTGGAGCATGGGAATGAGAATATTCAATTCTTTTTTAATTCTTCTGCTATGTTACGACTTATTCCAGGAATAGATACAAGTTCTTCAATTGTTGCCTTACGTATATTATCAATACTTCCAAAATTTTTAAGAAGTGTTTCTTTCCTTTTTTTGCCTATACCGGGAACAGTATCAAAAACAGAATGTATAGATTTCTTGTCTCTACGTTTACGATGAAAAGAAATCGCAAAGCGGTGAGCTTCATCCCTTATTTTTTGTAAAAACAGAAGGAGATCCCCTTCCCTGCCGAAATTAACAGGGTTTGCCCTGCCCGGCTGGTAAACCTTATCGTTTGTCTCTCCCCTGGCTGCATCTTTTTTCGCTATACCTATTATTTCAAAGTTTTTTTCAAGTTTATTTTTTTTTATAATTGATACAGCAATATTCAGATGCCCCTTGCCGCCGTCCACTACAAGCAGATCAGGATAAGGCTTTGATTTTTCCCCTTTGCCATATCGTCTGGTAAGTATTTCAGCCATGTATGCATAGTCATTTTGTTCATCAACTGTTTTTATTTTGTATTTACGATATAAGGATTTATTGGGTTTGCCGTTTTCAAAAACTACCATACCTGCCACAGGCTCTGTCCCGGATATATTGGAGTTGTCAAAGCATTCTATACGTTCCGGCATTTTGTCCATTCTAAGCCTTTTTTGAAGTCTGACGCAAATGTCAATTGCAGCATCAGTGGAAGCTGTCAGATCTTTTAGACTGTTTTGTGCATTATGTGCCGCCATCTTAACAAGTTGGGTCTTTTCCCCTTTTCTGGGATACAGGATCCTGACTTTTTTTTGATTTATAGCAGTTAACCAGTCTTCAAGTACGCAAGTATCTTCCAAGGGAATCGGGACAAGGATTTCTTGGGGAATAAAATGTGTTTTTTCATAATACTGTCTGATGAAGGCACTAACCATTTCCGCTTTTGTTGATATGTTTTTTGTAAAACTGAAATGCATTTTCCCCAAAAGATATCCGCCACGAACGAAAAGCAGAGCTATAAGTAAAATTTCAGGGGAATCAGCAATGGCAATTACATCTCTGTCTTTAAAGTCAGTAGTTACTGCAACCTGTTTTTCAAGAATTTTTTCAAGTGCGAAAATCTTGTCTCTGAGCACTGCAGCTCTTTCATAGTCCTGATCTCTGGCTGCAGATGTCATCTGTTTTTTTATTTTTTTAATAAGCTCAGGAGTTCTTCCCTTTAAAAACAAAATAACTTCTTTAACAATTTCATTATAAGTTTTGTTATCAACATTTAGACAGCATGGTGCGAGACATGCGCCTATTTGATAGTTAAGGCATGGACGGGACCTTTCTTTAAAATTTTTTGTTTTACATTTGCGAAGTTTAAATGTCTTGTGGATTATTTTTAAAGTCTGTCGAACAGCCTGGGAAGATGAAAAAGGGCCGAAGTACTGGGCACCGTTTTTTTCAATTTTTCTAACAATATTCAGGCTCGGATACTGACTTTTTATATCGAGACGCAGCGAAGGATATCTTTTGTCATCCTTCAGGATCACGTTATACCTTGGCTTGTATTGTTTGATAAGATTTGATTCGAGGATCAGGGCCTCTTTTTCGGTTCTTGTTATAATTGTATCAAAACTTGAAACTTTTTTAACAAGAACCCTGGTTTTCAAATTTATCGGTCTGGATTGTTTAAAATATGAAGAAAGTCTTTTTTTAAGATTTTTGGCCTTGCCCACATAAATAACTTTTCCTTCAGCATCCTTCATAAGATAGACACCAGGATCATTGGGTGCGCCGGAGAATTTATCGTTTAAACTTGTTGGCATGGTTTATAAAATAAATTCTTGGAAATACGTTAGATAATAGGAAATA
>JAYEFW010000436.1:0-6970 GCA_034658795.1 Thermodesulfobacteriota bacterium | reverse complement strand
GCGCTTCTATAAAGCCTTTTTTTGTATCCACCCTGGTCCATTTCACGTTAAACCCTTTACGTTCGAGTTCCTTTACTGCCAATTCAGCATCATCCTGGTTATCTTCGAGAATTAATAGATGTAATGTAATCATTTCCATGGTTCGTTTCCTATTTAATATTATCCTGCACCTATCGTACTTTTTTACCCAGGCTTTCCGGCGAAAAGGGCTTTTCGATGAAGTTTATATCCTGTCTCAAAATTCCATGATGAACAATGGCATCAGCCGTGTAACCTGATATGTAAATTATCTGTGTTATCAGGCCTTATAGGTCGTGAATACCTTCTGAGGAGGACAATAAATCGTATTGTTGTTCGTATTTTTTTTGCTTGTTTTCACCCTGTTTTATTCATCATGAAATACGTATCGTTATTCAAAAGGTTTTCTACATGTTGAAGCAAGGTCTCCAGCGCCGCAGGTTTTACCAGATAATCATCAGCGCCCGCCTCCATGATTCTGTCCCTGTTCTCTTTGGTATCATAACCTGTGAAGGCCAATACTTTTATGTGAGAGGTATCAGGATTTTCCTTTATCGATCTGCATACCTTAAATCCGTTAATTTCCGGCATGATAAGATCCAGAATAACAAGGCACGGCTTAAACTTCATAACCTTGGCCCCTGCTTCAAAACCGCTTGATGCAACTTCTGTTTCGTGCTGAAGAACTGAGAGCATTTCTCTAAGCAGTTCCAGAATCTTGGGATCATCATCGACAATAAGAATCTTTTTCCCCGCAGGCTCATGGTTATCCATCTTCCTGACAAATACGTTCTTTTCTATGTTCAACCTGCGTTTTTCCAATGCCTGTTTTACGCTGATGAGCAGTTGATCATAGTTTTCCAGCGGTTTAATAAGAAAATCAAAGGCTCCTTCAGCTCTCAATGCCTGCACTGCATTATTAATGCTGTTAAGACCGGTGAGGACAATGACTTCTATGGCTTTTTCCAGTTCCTTAATATTCCTCATGAGCTGAAGGCCATTTGTACTCGGTATATTGATATCCATAATAACTAGGTCAAATGAGTCGGATTTAAGAGTGTCAATCGCCTTCTCGCCCATTGAGGCCTTCCGGACCTGATAGCCCTCTTTTCTCAAAAGGGTTTCAATGGCTTTCCGAATATCCGGTTCACGATCAATGATTAATATTTTTTCGTTCATGGGAAACTCCGGGTTATTTGGTATTGGATATTGGTAATTGGTAATTGGGAATTGGGAATTGGGAATTGGGAATTGGGTATTGGATAATGGGTACTTGTTATTGATTGGTATTTAGCATGTGCCTTTTTTATAGAGCTTATATAAGCATTTAATTTCTTAGGTAAAATCTCCATATACCAAGTAGCCAGTACCCAATACATTTCCCTATTTGGCAGGATATTATAAGCAGTTAAAGATTGTAAATCAGGAGAGTTATGCTTTTTTATGGGGAATTCTTGGAAAATAAAAGGTCTATCATTTAGGGGGAGGGCAACTGACTGTTATTGCAAAGAAAAATGGGTGCAAAAATTCTGGGGGTATGGAGAAGATTTATCCTGCGGTTTTCAGATTACAATATCTTGTATAATACTACTATTATAAGCACTAAATAATGTGGTTTTGGTTTGAAGTCTATTGATCAGGAAAATCCCTATACTTTAATCAGGTTTTTTCTGATAGCGATTTTGGTGAGATCAATTACTGATGCTGCTTGCAGTTTTTCCATGATATTGTATTTATGGGATTCCACTGTTTTCGGGCTTATAAACAACTGGTTGGCTATTTCCTTGATTCTCTTTCCTTCGGCCAGTAGCTGAAAAACTTCCATCTCGCGCTGACTCAAGGTATCAAAAGAATTTTTACTCGTAGTTTTCTCTTCCATTTCCTCCATATGCCTGGCTAAAATCGTGGGGGCCATTGTGCTGAAATATGTTCCTCCGCCCTCGACAGCCTTTAATGCTAAAATCAGATCTGATAGAGGATCATCTTTCAGGACATAAGCAGATATCCCCGCCTTGAAAAGATCGATAACAAACTCTTTATCAGAATGCATGGTATAAATGACGATCTGATTTCCAGGGTTTAATGCCTTTATTTGTCTGGTGGCCTCTATGCCGCTGAGATTTGGCATCGAAATATCCATTATTACTATATTGGGCTTTAAAGACTTGGCAAATTCCACGGCCTCAAGTCCATCAACAGCTTCGCCCACCACCTCAAATTCCGGATGCTCTTGCAGGGCACTCTTGATCCCTTCAATTACCACCCGATGATCATCTGCGATAAGAATATTTGTTGCAGGCATAACAAACTCCGTTTCGTTTTTAGGTATTTGGGTACCCAGTCCCCAAATTTAAATCGGTATTTCCACCAATAAGTGTGTTCCTTTGCCGGGCTGTGACTCTATGGTGAACTCTCCATCAAGCTGTACTGCTCTCTCCCTCATAATGAGGAGTCCGAGTGATCTCTTTCTTTTTGAGGGTTTCATTACCTTGTCCTGATCAAAACCAACGCCGTTATCTTCCACGCTCAATAAAAGCTTTTTGTCTTTCTTGACCAGATTCACAAAAATATTCTTAGCTCCGGCATGTCTGATGATATTGGTTAATGCCTCCTGTGCAATACGGTAAACGGCAAGTTCCTTTGCTTCTTCAAATCGTTTAGGAATACCTCGACTGAAAAAACGGATTTCAATATCCGTCTGCTGCTGAATTTCGTTGAATAGCTCCCGAAGGGAAGAGACTACGCCCAGAGACTCTATCATGGTGGGCCTCAGCCCGCGAGAGACATTCTTAATATCCTTTATCGCTTGAATCGTTCTTTCTTGAACGGCTGCTATCTGGGCTCCCAACTCCATACCGCCAGGCTTCAATTTCTCATGAATCATTTCAAGGTTCAGCTTGATGGAGGTCAGGATTTGGCCAATGTGGTCATGAAGTTCCATGGCGATCTTCCGGCGATCTTTTTCCAGAAGATCTATAAGGCTTTTGGATAATATCTTCCTTTGATTATGCTCTTTCAAAAGTTCTTCATTTAAACGTTTCAAAGCCTTCTCTGCCTGCTTGCGTTGAGTTATATCGCTTATAATGTGAACAGCGCTGGTAAGATTTCCTGTTTTGTCTATTACAGGATCGACAGTGACATTAAGCCATTTGTCATCAACCTCCAAAACGAGGGTTTCTCTGCAGAGAGTTTTTTTCATACGCACAATTGGGCAACCTTTTATAGGTTTATCCGTTCCATGTACAAGTTTCCAGCAGGTGCCGCCGATTATTTCTTTGGAGGATTTTTGCAGAAGGCTTTCCATTGCCTTGTTGCATCGTAAAATCTTTCCATTCATGTCCAAAAGACAGACAGCGTCATTAATGGCATCAAAGGTAGTCTGCCACTGTACTAAATAGGCTTTCGACGACATCTCATTTTGATTAAGTTCATTGAGTGTTGGTTTTTCATCCATCATACATTCTTTTTGTCAGCCTCCGACTGATTGAGTATATAGACTTTCAGAACCAACCACAAGGTATTGTATAGCTAATAAATCAAAACTACTAATAAAAAATAAATTTTTTAAAGTTGTAAATTTACCGTTATTTTTATCTTGACACTTGATTTTAAATGGTTCAAGAAAAAAGAATATTTAATACGCTGGATTTAAGGAGTATGTTAATATGACTATTATAAGATGGGATCCTTTGAGAAACGTAACGACCCTGCAAGACCGCATAAACCGTATGTTTAATGAAGCATTTGCCGGTTCAACGGACTTTGAAGACGAGGTCGGTATGTCCGCCTGGAGACCAGTAGTAGATATTTTTGACACCGATAATGCAATCGTCATAAAAGCAGAACTCCCTGGCATAAAAAAAGATGATGTATCCATAGATGTTAAAGGCAATGTGTTAATAATTAAAGGGGAGCGTTTTTTTGATAAAGAAACCAAGGAAGAAAATTACTACAGAAAAGAGAGGAGTTTTGGTAAATTCCAGAGGTCTTTCACTTTGCCGGATGCGGTAAATCCTGAAGCAATTAAGGCAAATTTCAAAAACGGGGTTCTTGAAATAGAAGTACCAAAGCCTGAGGAAAAAAAGCCTAAACAGATAAGCATTAATGTAGAATAAATAAAACTTCCATTGTAGTATCTTTTTGCTGCTCACCTGGTTATTTTCAATATCATAATATCCTAATTTTCTATAAAATGGAGGAGGCTATGCCTGATCTTGAAAAATTATACTTCGATGGAAATGGATTCGAATCTGATTATGATTATGAATCTACACATAACAGATTCGGTTTAAAAAGTATTTTTGATGAAGTTATAACTTGGGATGATATGTATGACAATTTGTGGGATGAAGAAATATGGGACGACTATTTTTAACTTAGGAACGGGGACGAAATAACTTCCCCAACTATGCATCACAGCTTCAGGCCACCTTTGCCCGATTTCAAATCACAAAAATATCAAAATAGCCTGCTATTCCATCAACTTTTGTGATTTGAGATCGAACAAATCTGACCCAAATCTATGCGCCTACTTGTGGAAGTTAATTCGTCCACGTTCCTAAAAAGGCGTGGCATTTGTGCCTCTTCCTTTTTTATTGTATCGCATTTCCTATTGCCGGCTCTTTTATGGCAGATTTAAGTAACTATACTGAAAAACCTTCCAGGTCAGTTGCCTTCAGTATAATATTTATCATCGCAATATTTATCGGATGTCGAGCAACCCCCCTTTCCTCCACTCAAGTCAATTCGAACATCAGTGAAAGGACCGAAAGCAATAAGCCTTATCTCGCAAATTTTCATTTAAGAATCCTCGTAAGCGTTTACGGAAAATAGAAATTGGAAATTGGAAATTTGGCCTTCATGTGGGTGCAATACAAAAAAAGTGATATAGAACAAAACGTAACTATTTCGGTGCCAAGAAGCACCAATTGAATGATGAATGTCGAACAGGGAATATTGAATATAGAAGTGTGGATGTTTTTTTTAAAATTATTAAGTACCTTCCTTCGTAATTCGACATTCCTTGTTCGATATTCGATATTAAGCTGATTATATGGGTTCAACGATTACTTGATATAATTTATGTCACTTTTTTGTATTGCACCCCCTTCATGTTTTTGTACTGTTTTTCCCAATTTCCAATTTCTATTTTAATCTCTCCCCAATTTCAACCGTAAACGGCTACGATTCCTCTTTATGGATAAGCCGCTGAAGGAGCATCGGGCGCACCTGATCAAGTAAGCTGCCAAGCCATTTGGGATCGTCAAATTTTATTCCGTCTGCGCCTTTTTTCAGTTCTCTGGGAACTTTTTTTTCAAGGTCTGCCAGCTCATCCGCCAGATCATGCAAACGGTCCGGGTCGTATTGCAACTCATCAAGAAGATGAACAAGCTCTCCTATTGCCCCGTCCGCTGATTTCAAGGCTTTGTCAGATAAGGGCGGCTTTGTGCAAAACTTCACTTTTTCAACCCAAACCTGCCCTCCGCTGGTATCCACAGCAGCCGACCGGATCTCATTGGTCCATTGCTCCATATCTGAAGCAAGTTCACTATGGGATTGCGTGTTCCCTTTGATTACAACACGAGCCACCAGCGGCAGGCCCTCATTTTCGTCCAAACAAGCTTCAAGGTGTTTATTAAATCGATCAACCACCTCGTAACCACTATCAGCACCGGATGCATCCACATTTACAATAACCCAGCGAATAACGTCCAGTGTTTTGAATTCCAACTCAGGCCGCCCGCTGTCATCAACGGAAACAAGCACACAGCCTTTGGGGCCGGTTTCCCGGACATGGCGGCCCTGAATATTTCCAGGAAACACAATTAGCGGATCTTCCATGAGCACTTCGTGCTGATGAACATGCCCCAGAGCCCAGTAGTCGTATCCTTTTGATCGCAACCCGTCCAGGGTGCAAGGGGCATACGGCTCGTGTCCCTCACGACCTGTAGCGCATGTGTGCAGCATGCCGATGTTGAAAAATCTGGGCAAAGGCGGCGGGTACTTAGCTGAAAGATCCTTTTTTACGGCCGGGGAAGCAAAGCTCTGGCCGTGAATGGCGACTTCTATATTGCCGATGCGAAGCGTTGCGGGCTTTTGACTTGGAAACAGATGCACACTTTCAGGAAACCGGAGCGCCCTCGAAATTTTGCCGGCAGCATCGTGGTTTCCGGCCACAATATATACAGGAATGCCTGCGTCACGCAGCTTGCTTGTTTGTGATACAAAATACAGGCCCGTGTTGTAGTCTTTCCAATCTCCGTCATAAAGGTCTCCACTGATGAGAACAAAGGACACATTTTCCCTGATAACAGTCTGAACCAGGTTGTTTAATGCCCGGCGGGTCGCCTGGCGAAGTTCATCGACCGGAGCGCCCTCATAGTAATCGAGCTTATGCAGCGGGCTGTCTAAATGAATGTCAGCAGCATGTAAAAATCTAAACATGTGTCAGTTCTCCGCTTGGAAAGGGTTAATTATACAATTTCAATATCATGCATACCATGAAGGGTCAAACCACAAATTTCCGACCTGTGCGGTTAGCTTTTAGCCATTGGCTGTTTCTCGTTCCCATGCTCCAGCGTGGTAATGCATACCATATGGGTTCCCACGCTGGAGCGTGGGAACCAGGCAACATTCCGTGAACGCTTACAAAATGAGTTTGTAAATTTCTGATTAAGAGGTATTGATTTTTGGTAATAAAAGTTGATAATAAAACTAAAATGAGAAAAAAGAAAGAACAGCGCGCTTTATTGAACGTATCGGGACAGATGAATTTAAAAAGGGTGTTTTAGGAGTAATCGTATGAAAATATTTGCGTCCGGGTCACTGGCTTATGACCGCATAATGGACTTTCCTGGAAAATTTGAAGATCATATCTTACCTGAAAAAATACATATTCTAAATGTCTGCTTTATGGTTAACGGCCTTACTGAGAAATTTGGAGGCACAGCAG
>JAYEFW010000435.1:0-1524 GCA_034658795.1 Thermodesulfobacteriota bacterium | reverse complement strand
AGAGGTGTTTCTCTTTATGATTGACTGCACTGTTAAATGGTTGGTAAGTCAAGAGATCATCAAAAAAAAAAAAGAATAGCTATGGCAAGAAAAAAATCTACATAACATGGCAGAAAATAGCCTTTATTTGTGCCAAAAGTTTACGAAAAATAAATTTCTAAACACTTTGTTTTCAAGGATAGAGCATGCGAGCGGGAATTCCTGCTAACTATGATATATATTATTTGTCCAAAAATAAATCAAAGATAGGAACCTTGTCAAAATGTATACTACCTTGATAGGATCTCAAAATCAAACACAAAAGCCTGAAAAGCTCGGAATTTTTGATGACTACTTTTCCATGTTAAAAGTTGGAAGCATGCTCAATAAATCAGGTATAACCAAAACCAAAGGTGCATCTCCTATAGAACTGTTCTCCATTGTCTTTAACTTGGCATTTATCGGCAAAAACTTCTTTGAAGGTGTAGTGCGGAATAAAAAAATAGCTGTTGGCAAAGATGCTGTGTATGATTTTTTGAACTCATCCACATACAACTGGCGACGTTTCACACTTCTTTTTAGTAGCCGGATTTATCTTCTCATTAAAAATCTTTTGGATGATTCTTCCGAAGAAGTTCTCATCTTTGATGACTCGACATACGACAGAAGCTGTTCCAAAAAAGTAGAGCTTCTTTCCCGTGTATTTGATCATACAACCCAACCCACAAATACCTAAAAGGGTTCAGGCTGTTGACTCTTGGCTGGTCTGACGGGAACAGTTTTCTCGGAATTGATTTTGCCCTTATGGCAAGTTAAAGAAAAAAAGAGGAAAGGCCAAAATCAAGGCCAGTGACCTTGTCACATTGTCTGACGGGAACAAAGCAAGAATCATCTTTGTCCCCTGTGACAAAAAACGGGGTTGGCTCGCTCTTTTATCAACAGATATTTCCATAGCTGATGAAGAAATAATAAGGCTGTACGGCAAACGCTGGGACATCGAAGTGTTTTTCAAAATGTGCAAGCAACACCTGAAACTGGTCAAAGAGATCCAAATCCGGAACTATGATGGTTTAATCGGACACACTTCCCTGGTAATGGCCAGATACAATATATTGAGCCTGTTTCAAAGAGAAAGCGTTGATCAACGGTCTTTTGGAGACTTATTCAGAGCCTGCAATGAAGAATTGTCCAACATAACTTTCATTGATGCCCTGAAGAGGATAATGCAACTGGCCATGGCTGCGCTACGCAAGGCTTATAAATTGTCTGAAAGTGTCATAAATTCCATGCTCGACCTGATAATGGGCGAAGCGCTTGTATATTTCGGCCTTAATAATAGCCCGATGCCTCAATTGGAGGGGGAATGGAGGTGAATTTGCTCCTCCGAAAGTTGAGTATATGACCTGTAAACTGCGGAATTAAATCTTACTTGTTTTTTTCCAGAAAGGACGGTATGGACGATGAGAACGGTGCTTTTATGATTTATTTAAAAAGAACTGTGTTTGACTGAAAAAGATATGATATCATGAAAACATCACAATCTTT
>JAYEFW010000434.1:0-1526 GCA_034658795.1 Thermodesulfobacteriota bacterium | reverse complement strand
CCTACAGGAAGTCTCTTCATAAGTTCATTTCCTTAGTACAAAAGCATGAAGGCCTAATTTACAATTTCTAATTTCAACATTCCGTGAACGCTTACGTTATTTAGTTACTTATGGACGCACTTACTTCCCTAACTTATTCGAATTCCTTTGTTTTTTATATCAACGAAAAAAAGAGGCGGATTATTCAGAACATCGTCAAGCGAAAAGGGATGAACTTCCAACTTTAAATCTACTGCTCTTCTGAATTTGCTTATTTTTTTAACGTCATAAAAAGGCATGCCTGTAAAATCTTTTGAAACAACCGCAATATCTATATCACTGTATTCACCTGCCTTGTTTATAACAGAAGAACCAAACAGATATACTTCATAAACATCAATGCCGTTTGTTTTTAAGAGCCGTATAAGTTTTTTGGCCTTATTTATAGCTTTATCTTTTGCAGAAGACATTTATAAATCTCTTTTATACGATTAAAATTTTCTTCGGTGAATTCACGAGTACACATTTTATAAAACTTCAATTTTTCATCTGGATATCGTGTTGAAATATTGAATGTATTTACCGCATCCATAAATTCCAGCGTATCTTCTTCAAATTCGATTTTTGCCATATCTACCATTCTAACCAGATCATGGATGCGAGGAGGTAATTTGCCTGTATTTTTTACATAAAAAGCTTTCAGGGTTTTCTCCAAAACCAGATGTGCTATGAAGAGACACCAGTCATATTTCTCATTTTGAAAAAGGGTTTCAGCAACATCTAAATCATGATTCGCAGAATTTAGCCAATAATCTATATGTTTAAGCCTGATAGCTTTTTTTAATTTATTACCGGATGAATTGTTCATTAATCTTTTATCCTTCTTTCATACATACATACTCGGTGCCTGCCTATACATATGACAAATCCTCTGTGAACTATCAGCTAAGGAACGTGGACGAATTAACTTCCTCAAGTAGGCGCACAGATTTGGGTCGAATTTGTTCGATCTCAGATCACAAAAGTTGAAGGAATAGCGAGCTATTTCAATATTTTTGTGATTTGAGACCGGACAAAGGCGGCCTGAAGCTGTGATGTATAGTTGGGGAAGTTATTTCGTCCACGTTCCTAAGCCATTCTCTATCATTCATCCATCATCTGGTCAAATATTATTGTAACTACTCAGGTGGATAGGCTGAAGACTGTTAGGAAAAAGCGCATTTTGAAGCCATGTTTGGTGCAAGAATCAGATGTTTCCGCTAAAGTACGGCAATCGTGCTCTTCTGACCCCTTCAGTCTTCCACCTTCCACCTTCCACCCTCAGCCTTCAGTCTTCCACCTTCTACCTATTTCATCATTACCCAAAAATCATACCCGATACAATACTGGCACAATAAATGCTTACATATAGAAGATAACAGTAAACCTGCTGTTTGGAACAATTAAACCTAAATTATTGTTGAACGAAGCCGCTACGCGGCAGAAAAAAAATCAAAAATAGTGTATAACTCCTATACTTGTCCAATTTCGGGCACTTTTAAAAAAGG
>JAYEFW010000433.1:0-1528 GCA_034658795.1 Thermodesulfobacteriota bacterium | reverse complement strand
TCCTCCTTTCTGCATAGTTAATAAAATCCTTTCTTTTCCCTTGGTTTATTATCTTGACTGATTTTCATGGCAATGCAACGACTTGCTTGCAATATGAAAAAAACTTTTCTCTGTGCCTTTGGCTCATAAAAATCAGCCGTTCACGGCTTGAAACTTGAAATTACCTTATGTCCTTGTGGCTGTTTCCCGCCCTGGTTTTAAAGAAAGATTAAGGCTGTAACTAATGATATCACAATGGTATATCCAATTGGTACTGGGAACAGAAATGAAAAAATCGTTTCTTGTACCATTTGACCGCCAGATAATATTTATACCAATTGGAATCAGAAAAGCCGGGGGTTAACTCGACGTTTTCAACCTTTCTCTGACCAAACTTCTTTTCTTCAAAATTCTTGAAGGCTTCTTTCAACCATCTATTCTCATTGTAAACAAGTTCATAATCAGTCTCTACGAGAAGCCCTTGGCTTATAAGGGTTTCTTGCCATTTCTTTACTCTCGCTTTATCTGTTTTTTTGGTCACAAGGGTATCAAACAGGATATCAAAATTTTTAAAACTCACATTTTCATCTCGATATTGAGGATGTTTTTTTAGGTAATCGTCGAGGTTCTTTCTTATTTTTTGAAATGCCCGTACAAATCTCTTTTTGTTTTCTATTTTCCCTGAAGATTTGTATAAAGTAGAAAATTGATCGCTGTAATCGTATTTGTAAGACCAGATCAAGTAGGGTAAGTCCGGAAACACCGTGGCCTGTCCGTGGCCATACACAGGGATAAACAAATCGAGTAATCTGTCAAATCTGTACTTAACCAGCTTATAAACCATTGAGATCTCATCTGACCAAGTCGATGTCCCAGATAGTATTTTACATTCCTTAATGTCGTTTACTTTGCTCAAAAGACCCGAAAAACCTTGATGGGAGAATGTGTCCGCATAGGTATGGAGCACTATTCCGAATTTTACCAGATCGTCTTGCTCAAGGGATTCCGTCAAGATGTCTTTGATAACCGGTGATTCTTCGGTACAGCGGAGTTTTTTTGCAAAGTTTTTTCCCTTGCAACCTGGGACAAAGTGAAAAGCACAGGTATTGTTTATCATGGCACTGTAATTGTAGGTCTTTGTCCTGGTATAGGAATGACACGTAGCCATGTTGAAAAATGAAGGTTGATTGTCAATCACATCGTGCTGAATATTCTGAGGAGGAAATCCCCGAATAACAATATGATTTATCTTGGCATCATCCACGAACTGGGAGGCATATGCTACCTTATGGGCACTCCCCTTACTAAAACCGCATGCTCTACAGAAAGCTAAAACCGCATAATAATGGGCATCCACTTTCATAGTGACTCCTCCTTTCTTGACATTGTGCTTCGTTAAGTTATTAAAGCTAAGGCTTGATCATACATATAGATTTTAGGAAAAATAATTTAAGAGGTCATCCTTGCCAGCTCAATACTTCTAAACAATCTGCGAAACCTCATCTATGGCTGCTGCATAAGCTGCTGCCAAGCCATCCAAATCTTCCTG
>JAYEFW010000432.1:0-7040 GCA_034658795.1 Thermodesulfobacteriota bacterium | reverse complement strand
CGGAGTCGTGAAGGATCGGAAAACCGATAAGCTCGGTGGTGATTTATTCCATCACTCTGTTAATTTCCTGCATCAATTGGTCAAGAGTAGAGGATTTTTCGATAAACCCATTACAATGGTTGCGGAAAGCTTCAATATACAGGCTGTCTTCAGCGTATGCCGTCATAATAATTACCGGCAAGAGCCCATAGTTCATGCGTATTTCTTTAAGCAGTTCTATCCCGTTCATTTCAGCCATAACATAGTCTGTTAGAACAAGATCAATACCAGGCGTATCCGGATTACTTAAATTCATCAGGGCTTCGTTTGCGCTCAAGGCTTCCATAACTTCGTGTCCACTTATATTCAGCCCTCTCTTAAGAGTTTCAAGCCATACAGCATTATTATCAACAACCAGAATATTCATAAGTGGTTTCTCGTTAGCCATTAGCAGTTAGCTATTAGCAGTTAGCTGAATGTGTTATCTGTTTGATTAAAGCTATTAGCCATTAGCGGTTAGCTCTTAGCTAAAGGCTAACAATAATTTAGGTTTAATTGTTTTGAACAGCAGGTTTACTGTTACCTTTTAGACAGTACGCATTTATTGTGCCAAGTATGATTTTTGGGGGGATGTTATAGGTTGAATGTCGAATTATGCAGGTTTTTTACTCTTTCGTTTTGCAGTATCAATGCTTTTCACAAATATCGAAATCAACTGGTTGTCTTCATCAATCAAGGGTTCAAGTTTTGATGCCGGCTTTATAAGATTTGCCGATTCTTTGCCTTTTACGTAAGCCACTCAATGTTGATTATGTCTTTCTTTTCAAGCGATTTGAATTCAGGGTCTCCTGTTAATAGGGGGCAGTTGTTGATCATCGCCAAAGCCGCAGCAAAGGAATCCGCATATGAAATAGGATATCTTGCTTTAAGACCGGCGGCTGCCAGAAGAAGTTCTTCATCGATGCGATCGATCAGCTTTATCGGCAAAGCTTTGATTCTGGAGTAAGCTAAGTCTGCCGAGTTCTGGCCTTGTTCCCTCAATGTAATATAATAAACCTCACCTATGTGAATTGCGTGGATATATAGGCGAAGGGCTCCATTCTTTGCCTGAGTGAGAACATTCTGGATGTGGTCAGAAAAGGATTCGTTTTCGAGATATCCGATTAAGGCATAACTATCGAAGACAAAGCTATTTGTTCCTTGCAACTCTCTTATTCTCCCTTTGTTTTTCACGTCTTTTTTCTTTCAAATAGGCTTTCAATATTCCAGAACCCTTCAACATTCCTCGGGCCGCCACAATCGGATCCTCGGATTCGGGTACCATCAAAATGCCTTGATCCTTTTCGATCCAGCGAATCGCTGTGGCCGAGCGTATCCCATATTTTTCCCTTAGTCTTTTGGGGATTACAACCTGTCCTTTTGATGTAACCTTGGATGATATGGTTTCCATTTGTTTTCCCTCAATGATTGGAATTGATAAGTAAGTTTTAAACTATACTATATGTAAGAATTTGTCAACCACATATCCTTACCATATAGGAAAAGTTAATTTAATAGTATAGGAATTTCCATTTTATGCTTAATGAATTCGGTATGATAGGATATAGTTGGGTTTTTTTGAACGTCCAACGTCCAACGTCCAACATCGAACGTTGAACATCGAATGATGAAATCGCTTCGCTCAGCCTGTTTATAAATTAGTAGAATACCTTATTCAAAATTCGATGTTGGACGTTCGATGTTGGATGTTCTGAAGTGGACCCAATGTCAATGACAGATTATATGATTATTTAATGTGAAAGTGCGGGACGTCCGTAAGTAAGAACTGCGGGACGTCCGTAAGTAAATAACTTATTCAACCAATTGGTATTTATGCTTTTTAGAATAATAAGGGAGTCGCCCATTCTTGAGTCGTCAAGAAACGCCAGGAAAAGAAATTTTAATCAGACAGGATTTACGGAATAATCAGGATATATTGCCCCAATAAATAATCTTTGAGGTACTTTGCGATCTTTGCGGTAGAAAATATATTACAGCCAAGAACGCTAAGAAGCGCTAAGAAAAAATGTTTAAAATAAATATAAGTTTTCGTTAGGATAATTGCGTTGACGTAGCTATATAGATTCGTTATTTGTATTATAGATATGAGAGCATGAAACCGAAAAAACTTGGACTTGATCATATTTAAAAATTTATCTGTGCTTTGTGGATTTATCTTTTGGCGGTAAATACAAGACCGAGGGGGACGAAAGTATGACAACAACAAAAACAGAACGTGTAGAGATAGAGCTTCCAAGGGACATAATATTTGCGATGAGGGGCTTACAAAAACCGGAGGAAGTAAAAAAGAAGTTAAAAATCGCACTGGCCATCTTTTTATTCCAGGAAAGAGCTATATCGCTTGGAAAAGCAACGGAACTAACAAAAATGAGCAGGGTCAGAAAGAAGTACAGAATCTGCTTTTACATGTAAACGGAACTTGTTTCTTATTACCACATTGGGGACAAACATATTCAGCATACCCGTTGGAAGGATCACCACACCCGATCATCTTTTCAACATTTTCAACAATCGAATCCCAATGTAGTTTTGAATATCTGCTTGATAACTCAGCAAATATTATATACCAAAAATCACGAAATATTGTTTTTATTGATCTGGCTGCCATACAGCCATTTTATATATCGTAATTTCAATATATTGAAAGCGTAATTTTATAATTTCCTATACAATAAAAAACGTAATCAAAGCAATGATTATGAAAAATCAAATGGAAAGGGTAATAAGCCCATAAGGAGAGCTATGGAAAAGGTTGTTAATATTCATGTGAAAAAACTGCCGGAAGGAGTTTACCTGGCCACTTCAGATGATGTGCCTGGATTGGTAGCCCAAGGGCGGACAGTTACAGAAGCATTAGAGATCGCTCGTGATGTAGCTCGTAAGCTTTTGGAAGCAAGGGCGGAAAGGTCTGATAGCATCGATTTATCTTTAGTCGGTGATTCGTTCAATTATCCACTGATTGTGAATGCATAAAATGGGCAGATTATCCGGTTTTAGTTACAGAAAAATCGTAAAACGTCTCAAGGCATTTGGTTTTGCATTTGACCGTCAGGCAGCCGGAAGTCACGAGATCTGGTACAATGAACAAACCGACCGATACACAACGGTTCCCAATCATCCCGGTGATATGCCGGACGGCACTCTGAGGGCGATCCTTAAAGAGGCCGATATTGACCCCAATAATTTCTTGAAAAAGAAATAAGGAAACCGCTTGTCTATTCTAAAGCCCTGCCTGTCATGCTCCCTGCATCTTCTTGCATAATCTGGCTGAATTATCGGACTCTGCTTAATTTTATATACCAAAGGATGCAGAGTCAGTGATAACTGAGCCGTTCGCTCCGCTTGGGATATAAACCGTCGAGTGATTGGGGGAGTTCGCCATGTCCATTTGGGCTTTTATTGCTTCATGCTGCAGATACTGTGACGTCAGAGTGGAATTTATAATTTTTTGTACTGCGACTTATGGATTTGCCGGCTATTACTTTTTGTTCCATGTTATTGTTCATTTCTACCTCCAGAACTTGAGTAATGAATATTTTTTTCTGAGTCCTTATCCTTGTTCAACAGCATAATCCTATAGGGATAGCAATGCCAAACGATTAAGGAATGGTTGTCGGTTCACGGTTCACAATTTTTTCAATGAACTATGCAATGACTGAAGCATTTTAACCGATAACCGAGTTACGAAAGAATGGGTCAGAAGAGCACACACGATTGCCGTACTTTAGCGGAAACATCTGATTCTTGCAGCAAACATGGCTTCCAAATGCGCTTTTTCCTAACAGTCTTCAGCCTTCACCCTATCCACCTGAGTAGTTACAATAATATTTGACCAGATGAAGGATGAATGATAGAAAATGACCTGGCTGATAGTTCACAGAGGATTTGTCATTGGTAATTAATGTGACACAGCTCAAGATCGTCGACAGGGACAACTTCACGGAAAAGATTGGCAACCTGACAAAAATTGGCAACCTGACAAAAAGGATGAATCAAATTTACGAAGGGTTTAATATGGAGATTAGAGAATTTGAATGGGATGATAATAATATCGAACATATTGCAAGGCACGGCGTGTTTCCTGATGAAGTTGAAGATGTGGCGTTTGACGATGATCCCTGGATAAGAAAAGGTAGAAAAGGGACAAGATATATGCTTGGTTATACCGTTGCCGGAAGATATTTGTTTTTCGTGTATGTCCTGAAGGGTAAAGGCGTTGCCAGGGTTATTACGTCAATGGGTATGGATGACAAAACGAAAAAGCTTTATAAAAAAAGAGCTAAAAGAGGTAAACAATGAAATTGCCTAATTTCAAAACAGAAGAAGAAGAGATAAGATTCTGGGAAAAACACTCAATTGGGGATTATTGGGAGGATCTTTTAGAATCTAAAGATACTTTTAAAAGGCCAAAACTAAAACCTGTTTCAATCAAATTTGACCCACTTGTACTTCAAAAAGTCAAGATGCTTGCGAAAAAGAGGAGCCTGTCTTACAGCGCATATATAAGATATCTGCTTGCAAAGGGCATTGAAGATGAGATGACGCACAGGTCATCGCGTTGAGTGCGAGAAGTGTAGAAAGTGGCGAAGAGCGGGACATCCATAAGTAAGTAAATAACTTATTCAACGCGAAGGTACAGGACGGGTGAACAGCTATGGAATTGCGTAATTCGACTGAGCGGGAACGATTGGGATGGATGGATGATTCCATGGTTCACGGTTCACGGTTCAAGGTTAGAGAACGATGAATATTGAAAGGAAATGAACTTATGAAAAGACTTCCTGTAGGGATACAGACATTTCGAAAATTGATAGATGGAAATTATCTGTATGTGGATAAGACAGAGTATATTCACAAATTGATTGTTCAGGGGAGTGTATATTTTCTCTCCAGGCCGAGAAGGTTCGGGAAGAGTCTTTTGATTTCCACATTGAATGAGATATTTGAAGGTGAGAAGGAACTGTTTAAGGATCTGTGGATATACAAGGCAGATTACGCGTGGGAAAAACATCCTGTTGTAAGGATAGATTTCAGCAAGGAAAAGGCGGAAAACAAGGATGACCTGAAGGGCTTTATCCTGTATCAATTAAAAAACATAGCCGACAAATACGGAATTTCGCTTACGCGGGATAAATATTATGAAGCCTTTGATGAACTTTTAACTCAATTAAGCCAGATTAATAAAGTCGTTGTCCTCATTGATGAATATGACAAGCCGATAATCGACAATATTGAAAACAAAGAACTGGCAATTGAGCTTCGTGAAATATTAAAAGGCTTTTATACCATAATAAAGGCGTGTGATGAATATATCAAGTTTGTGCTTTTAACAGGGGTGAGCAAGTTTTCAAGGGCGGGAGTTTTCAGCGGGTTGAACAACTTGAAAGATATTTCCATGGACACCAGGTATTCTTCGCTTCTCGGGATAACAAGAGAGGAGATGGAGAGCAGTTTTAAAGAATATATAGATCAGTTCGCTAAAACAGAAGGTGTTGGCAAATCCGAACTGATTGAAAAGATAACATGCTGGTATGATGGTTTTTGTTTCAGTAGAAATTGTGAAAAGGTCTTTAATCCGTTTTCAATGCTTCTTCTGTCCGACAAGGCTCAATTCAGCAACTACTGGTTTGAAAGCGCGACACCGAGTTTTCTGATTAAACTGATAAAGGAAAAAGACCTTGATCTGAGCAGATTAGACGGTGTTAAGGTAGATGAATCCGCATTTAGCTCATACGAAATAGAGAATCTGAAAGTTGTGCCCATACTCTTTCAGACCGGATATCTGACCATTACAGACTATGATAAGGAAAGAATGGAATATACCCTGGCATATCCAAATTTTGAGGTAAAAAACTCTATGATCAAATGCCTTGCCGAGGCATATTCCTATGTGGAAAGAGAATTAGTTCATGGTTACGCATGGAAGCTGATTGATGCGTTGCGAGAGCATGATTTTGAGTTATTTTTTGATACCCTAGGAATCTTTTTTGCCGAGATTCCCTACGATCTTCACATAAGCAAAGAAAAATATTACCAGACAATTTTTTATCTGATATTTTCACTTATAGGATTAAAAGTAAAAGCTGAGGTAAAAACAAACAAGGGCAGGATAGATGCCGTCATTATTGACAAAGATATCTATATCTTTGAATTCAAATTTAACGGAGACAAAGACCAGGCATTAAATCAGATCAAAGACAAAAAATATTTTGAGAAGTATCAGGGCGCTGGCAAGGGGATTTATCTCTTTGGAGTTGAATTTACAGATAGAAATATAGGTAACTGGGTCATTGAAAAGCTTTAGAACTGATCCTAATATTCATCTTCAACAATGCGAGAATGCGGGACATCCTATAAGTAAATAACTTATTCAGTGCGAAGTTGCAGGATGGGTGAACAGCTATGGAATTGCGTAATTCTGAGCGGGAACGATTGGGATGGATGGATGATTCCATGCGAAGCGCATGAAGCCATAGTGTACTATTGCGAAAGCACTTCAACACAGAAGATGCGGTAAGATCGGCAATCCCGAAGGCGCAGAGTGAGAAGAGTTCAAATCGTAGAAGCTGAAAGGAGGTTTGGCATCGGTGCAGAGATATAAGGAAGAAGATATGGGATTTGTGTAATGCGGCACTTTTCCTTGACAGGAAGAAATGATTATAATATTTTTTCTTCATGAAAAAGGAAGAAATTATAAAATCCTTCTGTCTTCAAAAAACTTGGATTTTTGAACAAAATTTACAGGAATAGTAATAAGATGAAACAACTGACACCGAAAGATAAAAAAAAATTATTGTCAGATGCTTTTTGGGATAAAAATGTTGATGCAAATCAATTGTATGACTTCATAATTGGCAAAACTGAAACATTGCCGTTCCTTGATAAAAAATTAATCTTTTGCAGACTGCTATCTACATACGATTGGTATACATTAAACAAACTTATTCCAGAAAAATTATTGAAAGAAGCTTTGGCGGATGATGTTCTTGATAGATTGTATC
>JAYEFW010000431.1:0-7046 GCA_034658795.1 Thermodesulfobacteriota bacterium | reverse complement strand
GTTGCTAAAGTGTTAGGAATTAATAGATCTGAAGTATTATCTTCAGGCAGACAGCCCCATAAAGTACAGGCGAGAAGCTTATTATGTTTCTGGGCATCAAGGGAACTTGGCATGAGTATGGTACAATAGTCAAAACGCTTAAAAATATCTCAACCTACAGCAAGCCAATCCGCAACCCGGGGTGAAAAAATTGCAAAAGAAAACAAATTAAAACTATTGAAAAATAAGTAATCAACATATCAAGGAACGTCCTGCAAGGCTCTATGAGCGAATATTAGCTCTGGGGGGTGACCTGGGAAAAACAATGGATCACCTCTTAAATATTAACTATTCGAGCCTTGATCTATTAAGGTATTTTTTTAATATTGGGATAATCAATAATTTTCTTATCAGATGTTAAAAGTGGACAGTTATATATTCTCGCTGTTGCTACAATTATCTGATCAGCAGGATCTTGGTGAAATTTACCAGGTAGTTGCGTGGATTCTATTGCAATCTCAGGCGTTAAGTCAATCAAGCTAATACCTGGATATCTTAATGCAAGATCAAACCATTCTTTTATAGAGCAGTGCAGATCAATTCGATTATATTCAACAAGCTTAGCGATTTCCCAGCATGTGATTGCACTCACTCCAATAATATCAGCTTCATGAACCTTAAGACTTTCAAACTGTCCTTCAGTTAATCTGCTGTCACCATGTACCCACCATACCCATATGTGCGTATCAATTATGATCATTTCAATACGTCCCAATCATTCTCTGCAACACTATCAAAAGGATTTATATATCGAACCGGTTTACCACGAAGAGGATAACGCTCACTACCCTCTCGATTAACGGTACGACTTCGAATAATAACCTCCACTTTATCACCAGGATGGAATGGTAATCCCTTAATCATTAGTGACCGATTATTTAAAATTTCTACTTCCATACGATGTACTTGCATAAATCACCTTCTTTATTGTTCTATTATCAATAAGAATATCATAAAAGATGCTGCCGCATAATAAATAATTATACTACTATTCGCTTAAATACTAAAGATAAAAAAAGCCTAACATAACCTGTCGATTATAATCTCTTTTGTATTGATAGAGAAAGCAAGACCGCTTTTATCCATTACTTTTTTTAAAAATTTCAGTTCAAGCCCCATATCGCCGAAAGTTTTGGTAATCCGGTGGCTGTCTGTAATTTCAATTGTTTTGTCAGAAGTATTAATATTCAGGGTATCAATCGTTTTGCCAAAAGGAAAAATTATAGCTCAATAAAAATAAAACTCCTATGATAGTCTGCCAAAGCGATATATGTCTAGTCAATTCTTTTTTTTCTCAACTGGTAGTGTCAATCCTGATCGGAGTTGTATTGCAACTTCTCTGGGAAGACCGTCCCATTACAGAACCGCTGTAAAATTTTACGTGGATTCTTTATTCAAAGTGGTTATTTCTCTTTCTTTTTATAGACTCAACCGATGCACCTTCCCGATGGCTTTAATCTGCCTGTTCTCGACCCCGGCCTCACTGGCAAAACGCGGCCATTGTGAAACTGATTCTATTACCGCTTTGATAATCGGGAAGCCTGACCCCCCACTGTCCTCGCTTGTCCATGATAAAAGCGATATTCTTGGTATGATCATCCTGATTGCGGGCTACCACATTGAACACCATGCGCCGATATTGTTGTTCCGCATCTTTATAAGGCAGTTGCAGCTCCCGCATGATTCGAAATGCTTCTTCGTAAGAATGGACTCCGGGTGTATTGAAATCAAAATGCCCATAAATTTACTTGACTTTCCCCGAAATAACTCAAAGGGAGGATCTCTTAAATTCCCCCTTTGAAGGAAGTCAGGGGGATATAGTGCACAATTGTAAAAAAATACCATAATTAGAATTGCTGTTATTTTCTTGAGCTTGATAAACAGAGTGATATGTGTAAAAGTTTAGAAAAAGCCTTAAGCGTTCAAAATAACAACTAATGGAATAATAATTTGCCTGATAATAATCTAACCATTATAACAACCCATGTTAATGCTGACTTTGATGCGCTGGCGTCCATGCTTGCAGCCCAGAAGCTGTATCCCGGCTCTCTTATTGTTTTCCCCGGTTCTCATGAAAAAAATTTAAGAAATTTCTTTATTAAATCAATGGTGTATCTCTTTAACATGGCGGATGTTAAAGAGATAGTATTTTCAAACGTAAAGAGACTTGTGCTGGTTGATACAAGGCAGCCTGGCCGTATCGGAAGGCTTTCATCTCTCCTGAAAAGATCTGATTTGGAGATACATATATATGATCACCACCCGGATATGGCAAATGATATAAAGGGGCATTACGAGGTTATCAGGCCAGCAGGCGCAACAGTATCGATACTGACGGGAATCCTGAGGGAGAGAGGGATCCGCATTGCTTCTGATGAGGCGACTATTATGTGCCTTGGCATATATGAAGATACAGGCTCTTTTAATTTTCAATCCACAACTGAAGAAGATTTCATAGCGGCCGCTTATCTTCTCTCAAAAGGGGCGAATTTAAATGTTATTTCAAACCTGATTGCAAGAGAGATGAACTCGGAGCAGGTCGGGCTTTTAAATGATATGATTCATGCGTCAAGCTTTTATAATATTAACGGTATCGAAGTAGTAATTACTATCATATCAACTGAAAATTACGTACCTGATTTCGCTTTTCTTGTGCAGAAAATGATTAAGATGGAAAATCTCAACGCCATTTTTGCCATAGCCCGCATGGGAGAAAAAATTTATGTTGTGGCAAGGAGCAGAATTGATGAGGTTGATGTTGGAGCGGTAGTAACTCTTCTTGGCGGAGGAGGACATACTTTTGCGGCTGCTGCGACCATCAAGAATATGACGCCGGCCCAGACTGAGCATAAGCTGCTTGAAAGCCTCTATAAAACGGTCAAGCCCAAAAGGCTTGCAAAAGACCTGATGTCGTCGCCGCCAATCATGATAGGGCCGGATGTTACATGCAGGGATGCTAATAATGCACTTACCCGCTATAATATTAATGCGCTGCTTGTTGCAGAAAAAACAGCCGGCAAAGATGAACTCCTGGGATGTATAACGCGGCAGGTTATTGAGAAGGCTATTTACCACAGGCTGGACAACATTCCGGTTAAGGAGTATATGAGCACAGAGCCGGCAACTGTTGAGCCGGATGCAGATATTTTCGAAATCCAGAAAAAAATAATCGAAAGCAAGCAGAGAATCCTGCCTGTCATTGATAACGATAAGTTAACAGGCGTTATTACACGCACTGATCTTCTTAACATTCTGGTCAGGTGGCCTCAACAAACCGCTGCGAATTTGCCTGAACCTGCATTAAGAGAGTCTATTCAGGCCAGAACCAAAAATATTGTAAAATTCATGAATGAACGCCTGTCGGAACGTATCCTTAGTATTTTACGGGACATTGGCAGGGTCGCCGCGGAAATTGGTTGTGGAGCTTTTATTGTAGGAGGTTTTGTACGTGATTTGTTCCTCTACAGATCAAATGAAGACCTTGATATTGTTATAGAAGGAGACGGTATAGCATTTGCAAAAAAATATGCGGAAAAAGTTGGAGCCCGCATTAATGCATATAACAAATTTGGAACAGCAGTTATAATATTTCCTGACGGTTTTAAGATTGATGTTGCCTCAGCCCGGATGGAATATTACAAATTCCCCGCTGCACTTCCGATAGTTGAGATGAGTTCTATCAGGCTGGACCTTTTCCGGAGAGATTTCACTATAAATACCCTGGCAGTTCAGTTAAACCCTGAAAAATTCGGCATACTGATAGATTTTTTTGCTGCCCAAAAGGATATTAAGGAAAAGGCGATAAGGGTACTGCATAATTTAAGCTTTGTTGAAGATCCTACACGTGTATTTCGTGCTATAAGATTTGAACAGCGTTTTAGTTTTTCTATTGGCAAACTTACTTCAAGACTGATTGAAAATGCGGTCAAAATGAATTTTTTCAAGCGTCTCAGCGGAAAGAGGGTATTTGCAGAGCTTCGCCAGATTCTTGAAGAAGAGAATCCAGCACCCGCAATCATAAGGCTTAATGATTATGGTTTGCTTGGCGTTATTCATCCTGAGATAGAGCTCAATAAAGAACTTGTTGAACTTTTTAATTCTGTAAAAAAGGTATTATCCTGGTATGATTTGCTTTTTATCGAAGAATCCTATATGAAGTGGGTCGTTTATTTTCTGACACTTATAAGGAGTTGCAATAAAAAAATATCAGGCAGAATCTGCACCAGGTTTGAAATAACGCCCAGCTTCAGGAGAATTTTCTGCAATGAACGCTTTGGGGCAGACAAATGTCTTTTATGGCTTGAACGGAATTTGCCTGTTCAAAACAGCGTTGTTTATAAAAGCCTTTCGGGTTTTAAAACCGAGCTTATCCTTTATATGATGGCGGCTACTAAGCGGGAGTCGGTAAAGAAAGCCATATCTCATTACTTTGATAGGCTGAGATATACAGATATCTTGATAACCGGCAAGGACCTCAAAGCAATGGGGCTTGAGTCCGGCCCAATTTACCGGAAAATAATGCAGGCTGTCCTTGATGCAAGATTAAACGGCAAGCTCAAAACATTGAATGACGAGCTGACTTACGCGCGGAAATATGTTTCAAGATTTCAATCTGATTCAAATAGTTGCGATGATAATTCCTCTTCTGTTTGCTGTGACCGTTCATGAAGTTGCGCACGGCTATGTTGCATACAGAATGGGAGACAATACAGCCATGCTGGCCGGAAGACTTACCCTGAACCCGATAAAACATCTTGATTTTATTGGTTCATTCCTTCTACCCTTAATTCTGAAATTTACTGGATCACCCATTATTTTCGGTTATGCCAAGCCGGTGCCTGTAAATTTTGCCAATCTTCGAGATTATCGCAAAGGGGTTATTTATGTATCTTCTGCCGGTGTTTTGGCAAATTTTGCCTGCGCTTTTATTTCAGGCATGCTCTTTCAGTTTTTGCTCAGCCTGGAATCATTATGGTATAATTCAACCGCAGACTACATTGTTTCGACTTTAATCCTTATTCTTGGTTATAGTGTTATCATTAATTGCGTACTTGCGGTTTTTAACCTGATACCTGTGCCGCCGCTGGATGGGAGCAAGATATTCGCCATGTTTCTGCCTTTGAATTTAAGGCGGCAATATGCGCGATTAGAGCGATTCGGCATATTAATCATATTTTTTCTTCTTATGACAAATTCTTTAAATAAGATTATTTCTTTTTTTATAAATCCCTTGATCAATTTTTTATTGGGGCAATAGGGGGACTCAAGTTAGGTCGGAGATATTAGATGAACCAGAAAAAACGTATTTTGAGCGGGATGCGGCCAACAGGGCCGCTCCACCTCGGCAATCTGCACGGCGCTCTTTCGAACTGGATTGAATTACAGGAACAATATGATTGTTTTTTCTTCATTGCAGACTGGCATGCATTAACCAGTGACTATGAGGATACAAGTTCTATCGCTGCCAATGTGAAAAACATGATGATAGACTGGTTGAGTGTCGGGTTGTCGCCGGAGAAATGCACTTTGTTTGTCCAGTCACATATAAAAGAACACGCGGAACTTTTTCTTATTCTTTCCATGATAACTCCGGTGCCATGGCTTGAGCGCAACCCAACCTACAAGGACCAGATTGTGCAGTTGAGCAACAAAGACCTTTCTACCTTTGGTTTTTTGGGGTACCCGGTGCTGCAGGCTGCGGATATCATAATCTACAAGGCATTTGGCGTGCCGGTTGGGGTGGACCAGGTTCCACATGTTGAAATTACACGGGAAATCGCCCGGCGCTTCAACTATTTATACGGTAAAGTCTTTCCTGAGCCTAAAGCCATTTTAACCAAAACACCTAAAATACTTGGTCTTGATCGTCGTAAAATGAGCAAAAGCTATGATAATGCTATTTATTTATTTGAAAAGTCTGACGATATAAGCTCCAAGGTATCAAGAATGATTACTGATCCTCAGCGGGCAAGAAAAAACGATCCCGGCAATCCCGAAGTATGCAATGTTTTTGAATTCCACAAGCTATACAGCGACAAAACAACAGTTGATACTGTAAATAAAGAATGCCGCACTGCCGGTATAGGCTGCGTTGAATGCAAGAAGATGATGGCCGAAAATCTCATCAGAGCGCTTGAACCTATTCGCGAAAAAAGAGAGTATTATGAGGGCAAACCAGAGCTTCTTGACGAAATTTTTGAGGCAGGAAGTAACAAGGCAAGAAAAATCGCTCAGAAAACTATGGAAGAGATAAGGTCGGTAGTTAAAGTATAATGATGAATGATGAATGATGAATGATTTATCACTTTGGCTTTTTTCTATTCATCATTCCGCATTCATAATTCATCATTCCAAAAAATTTCTTTAAACAATGATGAATCATTGCTTTTTCTTTCTTGTTTTTACGGTCCGCGCACTTGTTACTAAAATTGCAATTAATTCATCCGCCTCTTTAAGCAGTTCCGCCATTCGTTCTGCCTTAACCATTCCAGAATCTACAAGCAGTTCCAACCAGTAAACAGTTTCTTCAAGCTCTTGTAAAGCCACCTCAATTTTGCTGATTAATTCAGCATCCGAACGGCTCCGTTTACCCTCTCGCACATGTGCGCCAACCGATGTTCCTGAACGTAAAACCTGTTTGCCAATAATCTGAGCTTCCGTTGTTTTCGGTAGAGCAGAGTATAGCTGAATAATTCTCAATGCAAATACTTTCGTTCTTTCCCCAATATCTCTCGGCTTAATATTTATCATTCCGGCACTCCTGAATGATAAAAGCTGAATGATGAACAATTTATCGCTTTGGCTTTTTTCTATTCATCATTCCGCATTCATAATTCATCATTCCAAAAAATCCCTTCTAAATCAGGTCAATGCTTCCGATAGGGAATGTACGGTTTGTTCCTCTTTAGATATGCGATAAGCTTATCAAGCGCACCCATATCCTTTATTGAATCCTTGGAAATCTCCTCAAGATATGCCACAGCCATGTCTGTTGAACCATACCACAA
>JAYEFW010000430.1:0-1537 GCA_034658795.1 Thermodesulfobacteriota bacterium | reverse complement strand
TTAAGGTAGTTCTAAAAGCATCCATGGGCCATATGGCAGAATGGAAAATACCGTTCGAGGAAATCAATCATGAGGCTGTATCAAATAATAGCAAACCTGAATCTGATATAAAAGATTCTTATGAAACATCCTCCAAGTCACAGACAATAAATTCAGGCACCGATCTTTCTGTTCTTTCCGAATCCCATGGAATTTCAAAACAGGAAATAAAGAAGCTGATAGATGAATCCCTGGACAGAAAGTTGTTGCCTATTATGAATATGCTGACGGATTCATACGGAGGTGGTCCCGGTCTAACTGAAATAATAGGCGGAATAGGTTACATATTTGGCCTCATGGGTGTGGCCATGTATTTTACAAGTCGCAGAAAAAGAAATCACGATAGTGACAGTTGAAGAATTAACAAATATCAATTCGCTGATTAATCGCATTGATCCCAGGGTTAAGATAATTGAAGTGTTTTTTTTCTCCATTGTTGTGGCTGTATCAAACAGTTTGCCGGTTCTTTTGTCAGCTCTTATTATTTCCCTCGGTATTATTTTTACAGCCGGAATACCTGCAAGAAAAATTTTCAGGCGTCTTGTACCCGTCAATATAATGATAATTTTCCTCTGGTTTTTTCTTCCCTTTACTACTGAAGGGAAACCCCTGTTTAACTTCGGCACGCTTGCAGTAACTCATGAAGGATTAATATATGCATTTCGTATAAGCATAAAGTCTAATGCCATGATGCTTATACTGATCTCGCTTATAGCCTCAACTCCAATCTTTACGCTGGGACATGCCATGCTTGAATTAAAGATGCCAAAAAAACTGGCGCATCTTTTTTTCTTCACATACCGCTATATTCATGTCATGAACAGAGAATACATGCGCTTGATAAATGCCATAAAAATAAGAGGATTCAGACCTGGAACAAATTTGCACACGTATAGAACATTTGCTTATATAGTCGGCATGCTTTTGATAAAAAGCTTTGACCGCATGCAAAGAGTGCGTAATGCCATGCTGTGCCGCGGTTTTAAGGGTAATTTTTACAGCACTAGAAATTTTTCTTTTAAAAAAATTGATGCAATTTCTGTCGCCTTGATGATCGTAATTATAATGTTACTGGGGATAATGGAGTGGACGGAAATAACCTGATCATTAATTTAACAGATATATCTTTCGGCTATCCCGGAGGATCTGAAGTTCTTGATAAGCTAAACCTGCGGTTTTCAAGGAATGAAAAAACAGGTCTCATGGGCCCCAACGGCAGTGGGAAAACTACGCTTTTTCATATAATAATGGGCCTGTTAAAACCTGTGTCAGGTAACATTGAGATTTTTGGGAAGCCTGCAAGAGAAGAAAAGGACTTTATAGATGTGCGCAAGAGAATCGGCCTGCTTTTTCAGGACGCAGATGATCAGCTTTTCAGCCCAACCGTGCTGGAAGATGTTGCCTTTGGCCCTTTGAATTTTGGCAAGTCAAAGGATGAAGCTATTGATATTGCTCGGAAAGTTCTGGAATCCCTGGATCTTGCAGGATTTGAGGACAG
>JAYEFW010000429.1:2218-7089 GCA_034658795.1 Thermodesulfobacteriota bacterium | reverse complement strand
GGCTGCTGCGATCTAAGAGCTTTATTTTCCGGCCATTTATTTCGATTAGATTCCGGCTGCTCATTTTTGCAAAAATTCGTGACAAAGTTTCAGGTATAGTCCCAAGAAGGCCGGCAAGTTGTCCCTTGGAAAAAATCCAGGGATTTTGATCAGCGGTCATGACCTTAAGGATATGGAAGAGCTTTTAAAACAAACCAAAGGTACTGGTGTGGATGTATATACACACGGCGAAATGCTTCCCGCCAATTGCTACCCGGCATTTAAAAAATATGATCATTTTGTGGGCAACTACGGTGGTTCATGGTGGCATCAGAACAAGGAGTTTGAATCCTTTAACGGTCCTATCCTTATGACTACAAACTGTATTATTCCCATGAAAAAGGATAATACATATCAAAGCAGGATCTTTACTACCGGAATGACAGGTTATCCGGGTGTAAAACATATTTCGGTAGTCCCTACAAAACAGTGCGGGTCAATAATTTCAATAAGTTAGATATCATGTCTTCTGGCAGCACATAGTGAAAAATCAGATGTTTACAAAGTAAAATAGGGCAGTATTTCCAAACCTGCACCGCTTTGTAGGGACTGCCCGAAATTTGACGATATTCAGGAATATATAGAAAAGTTTGCCAATATTTTTAAAACTGCGGATATAAAAAGTGTTCTATCAGTTGTTATGGAAGTTCCATGCTGCTCCGGCTTGCCCATGATTGTCAAAAAGGGCATGGAGGCAGCAGGGAAGAATATACCCATAAAAGAATTGCTCATCAGTACGAGGGGCAAAATACTGGAGCAAAAATAAAATGTTTTTCGGGAACAAATTTGACCCAAATCTATGCGCCTACTTGTGGATGTTATTTCGTTCCCGTTCCTTAGCAGGCAGACACGGCTACCAACTTAAGGCGGAACACTTTCGAACTTTTTGTTCTTGATTATCGTAAAACATCAATTGTCCAAAATTGACATAACATATCCATGTAGGGTGCATTCTATGCACCACCATGGTGCATAGAATGCACCCTACATAATTTATTGAAATTACAGAATGTCCCGCCTTAAGTTGGTAGCCAAAATGTAGAAGTCCTTCGGTATCTAATCCAAATTTATGTACCGAATTCTGGATGGCACCGGAAAGTATGATACTTAATTTGCTGTCCAGTTCATCGTACAGCTCATCATTTTGCATCGACCATCGAACACAGTCTTTTTCATACTTTGTGCTGGGATATACCTTCTTTTCCGCCCCGGTTGCAAGTAGAGCTGGTTCAATTCTCTGATACAATTCCTCTGCCCATGGACCGAAATGATAAAACTTCCAATTAAGCCCTGTATATGTTTCCCCATTATGATGCTCCGAATAGGCTAAATCGGCGAGATATAGATATTTAATCAAATAAATCATCCCGAGTTCGCGACTACCCCAATCTTCCTGTCCTGCCACTAAAAGTGTATATCGAAGCAGCAAATCAATTTTATGAGTGTTGCACTTTTTCATAATATTAACAATATGATAATGCTAATAGGATGTATAAATAAATTCTATCTTAATTTAATATAATGTATAGGTATCTGTAACAATCAAATTAAGTTTTTTCAACCTTTTCGGGAAAATTGAACAAAATGGGAACATATAACCCTCCCGTTAAGTTAAGGATAAAATAAAATACTGGGGTAGTATTCCCGTGCCGGAAAGTCTTTTATCTTGGAAATAATAAGCAGATTTTGTCCCCAGGGTATTTCTCCAACAATTTATTGGAGATTTGGATATTCACGGTATTCAGGGTATCCCCCAACTGTCTTATGCTGAGTTAACTCAATAGCCATATTCTTTTATTTTAACCTATCCTAAAAGATATTTCCAGGCAAGTATAATCTCAACTGTCTTATCGCCCTCTTTCAGGATTTTTTCTTCATCTAAAGTGATAATTTTTCCGGTTCCAAGGTCAAGTTCTTTCATTGCACAAAGAAGTGATGTTATTTCACGGCTTCTGGTTTTTGGATCTTTCATGGCCAAAGATACCTGAACAAGGTTTTTATTATATTCCTTATCTATCCAGACAAAATCGACCTCATGCCTTTTGGCAGTTCTGTAATAGTAAATTTCGTCTGAATGCCTTCTGAGATGAAGAAATATCATATTTTCCAGCTTGTGGCCATTATCCGCCATGATCTTCGGTGAAACAGAACCAGCCATGGAATGATCTATGCTGTATATTTTTTTTGCATTTGCGTTCTGTTTTGAAACAGAAGGGCTGAATATCGGCACTGAAAAAAGAAAATATGCATCCTCAAACCAGTTAATACAGGATGACACAAAGTTTTTGCTTACTTTGAACCCAAGCGATTTCAGATAATCGGTAATTCTGTTTATTGAATAAAGAGATGATATTGAACCGATTAAACGGTGACCGGCCTGAATAACTGCCTGGGGATGTATTGCCTCAAATCTGTTTGTAATATCACGATGCAGAATTGTTTTGTAGTATTCCTGAAGAATCATAATGCGTATTTTATCATTAACATTCCTGACTTCAGGGAACCCTCCCTTAATGAAATACTCGTCAAAAACTTTTTTTATCAACAGCCTGTTCTTTGAAGTAAGCCGCCTGTAATCTATCTTTCTAAAGTCAAGAAACTCCTTAAAAGAAAACGGAAAAAGCTCCCATGTCAGGGATCTTCCCCGCATCTGAGTCGCAATTTCCGTTGAAAGCATTTTTGAGGAAGAACCGCTAAGAAATACACAGCAATTTTCAGTTCTTAAAATACGGTCAACAAAAGGCTCCCAGTTTTCAACCTCCTGTATTTCATCAAAAAAGCAAAAGACCTCTTCTGTTCCCTTCTTTTCAGGATAAAGAGAGTAATATGCTTCAAGCACCAGTGGAAGATTTTTGCGCCTGATTTCATTTAAACGGTCATCAAATAAATTCAGGTATAAAATATTTTCCTGTTTAACTCCCTTTGCTTTAAGGGCAGCAATGATCTGATAAAGCAGGGTTGATTTTCCGCAGCGCCTCACACCTATGCATACAAAAGCCTTCCCTTTTATGAACTCATACTCAAGATGCCTTTTTATACCCGTATTAAGTTTTTCTTCCTGAAAATCGAGTATTATTTCTTTCAATGTTTCAAGCACGACACCCTCCGCTAATATTGATGGGTTTGCAGACCACTTCAGTAAATAATCGGTAACATTTATTAACGATTTGCAGACAAATTGTCAATATTAATTTCCGATTTTATATTTTACCGGTGTTTCTGGTATAAGTTCAGGCCATGAGCGTTTGTTCTGTTTTTATTTTTCATCATTTGTTTGAAAGCCTGCTTTATTTTTGATAATAGTTCACCGCAAAAACACAGAGACAATCGTTTTTCCCTTTGCAGTTGAGAGGAAGGCAAAGGGGTATGAGAAATTATTACTGCACAGAAAAATAAAAATCAATGTGACACCGGAAAACCTGAAAAAGAAACTTGACATCCGGTTTTAACAAGATAGCCTAATAAACTCATAAATTGAACTTTTTGAGAAGTTACCAAATAACGTACAGAGGAAAGAGAGATGAATTTTCAGGAGGTTATACTATCGTTACAGAAGTTCTGGGCACGCAAGGGATGTGTGCTGGTTCAACCATATGATATTGAGGTTGGTGCTGGAACATTTCATCCGGCAACTCTATTAAAAGTGCTTGGCCCTGAACCCTGGAATGTGGCTTATGTTCAGCCTTCAAGGCGTCCCACAGATGGCCGTTATGGTGAAAATCCGAACAGGCTGCAACATTACTATCAGTTTCAGGTAATACTCAAACCTTCTCCCATAGATGTTCAGAAGCAGTACTTGCAGAGTCTGAAGGCACTTGGAATAGACAGCCTTGAGCATGATATCAGATTCGTTGAGGATGACTGGGAGTCGCCCACGATAGGTGCCTCCGGTCTTGGCTGGGAAGTCTGGCTGGATGGTATGGAAATTACGCAATTTACATATTTTCAAATGGCAGGCAGTATCGAACTGCATCCGGTATCTGTAGAAATTACTTATGGTCTTGAACGCATTTCCATGTACTTGCAGGGTGTGGATAACGTCTATGATTTGCAATGGAATAACAATATAACTTATGGAGATGTTTATCACCAGCAGGAGATCGAGCAGTCAACATATAATTTTGAGCTGGCGGATGTTGATATGCTGCTTGATCTTTTCAATAAATACGAGGCTGAAGCTAAACGTATTATTAAGGAAAAGCTCGTTATCCCTGCCTACGAATACTGCTTAAAGTGTTCACATACCTTTAATATACTCGACGCTCGTGGAGCAATAAGCGTTACAGAGAGAACCGGTTATATTGCACGTATTAGAAACCTTGCAAGAGCTTGTGCAGAACAATATCTGGCGCAAAGAGAAGCCAAACTTTAAAGTGCCTAAAGTGAGCTAAAGTGCCTAAAGTTAAGGGATTCTGCCATCTTATATAGGTTTTTTAATGCTATCAATTAACACGCCGAAGGCGTACCATAACTTTAGGCATTTTAGGCACTTTAGCTCACTTTAGGCACTCGTAATTTTTAAGATGTGCATTTAATTCAAAGAATAAAGGAAAAACTAGCGAAACATATGATATAGAAAATAGAGGCAGATATGGACAGTCTATTACTTGAAATAGGTACAGAAGAAATTCCGGCAGGTTATATAGAGCCGGCATTGAATGCATTGTCAGCTATGCTTTTAAAAAAGTTGGCGGATGAACGGATAGAACATGGAACTGCTGAGACTTTTGGAACACCGAGAAGACTTGTTCTTGAGGTAAAAAATGTTTCAGGCAGGCAGAGACCCCTTACAACTGAGGTGACAGGGCCTCCCGCAAATATAGGATTTGATG